>JBNNED010000183.1:0-17750 GCA_050285825.1 Verrucomicrobiales bacterium
CCGCCCCTCCCGTCAATCAGCTGAAAAAAGAAGGTGACGGACGCGCGCCCGCCGGCATTTTCGGCATCGGCGGAGCCTGGGGTTACGAGGCCAACGCCCGCCGCCACCCCAATCTCCCGTACCGCCAAATCAGCCCGCGCGACCTCTGGGTGGAGGACGTCAACTCCCCCTCTTACAACAAGCACCTCGTGCTCGACCATGAACCCGCGAACGCCTGGGAGAAAAAACAACAAATGCGCCAGGGCGACCACGCCCACTCGCTCAAGGTCTTCATCGCCCACAACGCCCCTCCCCGCGCACGACCCGGCTACGGCTCGGCCATCTTCTTTCACATTTGGCGCGGAGGTGGCTCGAAGCCCACGGCGGGCTGCACCACGATTGCCGAGAATCAACTCCGCAAGCTCATCACCTGGCTCGATCCAGCGAAATTCCCGCACTACGTGCTCCTCCCCTACCCTGAGTATCAACGACTCCGCGCCCCCTGGCGCCTCCCCTGAGCACCGCGTTTTCCCGCGCGATTTTTGAAACATCCCGCCCGCGATCACGTATCGCTGGCAGATCATTTATGAAGTCATTCCTCCTCTATCTGTGTTTCGCCACCCTGATTTTCTCCGCTCCGGACGGCGAGAAGATCTACCGCGAGCAATGCGCCTCCTGCCATGGCGAGCAGGGTGAAGGCGTTGATAGCGAATATGATGAAGCGCTGACCGGCACGCGCTCAATCGAGTCCCTCGCCCGCGTCATCCACAAAACTATGCCGGAAGGCGAGGACGAGGCCTGTGTCGATGAAGACGCCCATGCCGTCGCCCAATACATTCACGAAGCCTTCTACTCCCCAGAAGCGCAAGCCCGCCTGAACCCGCCGCGGGTCGAGCTTCTCCGCCTCACCGAACACCAATACCGCCACGCCCTCACCGACCTCGTCGCTTCCTTCCGCTGGACGCCCAGCTTTGACGAGCAGCGCGGCCTGCGTCTCCGCATGTGGAATGCCGAGAAGATGAACAACCGCAAGGAAGGGCTTCTCGATGAAACGAGTGCGAATCTCTCCCTCGATTTGGCGAAAAAGAAACCCCACGAGAAGCTCAAAGCCGAAGGTTTTTCCGCTCTCTGGGAAGGCTCGCTCGTCCCGCCCCACACCGGCCCCTACCAATTCCGCATCAAAACGCCCAACGGCGTCCGTCTCCACGTCAACCGCCAACAAGGCGGCGACCCCGCCCTCATCGACGGCTGGGTCTCCTCCAACAACACGATGCGCACCCTGGAAGGCAAGACCTTCCTCATGGCCGGCCACCCCGTGCATTTCCTCATCGACTACCGCTCTTTCCAGGAAAAAACCTCCTCGATTCACGTCGAGTGGAAGCCGCCCCACGGCACCTGGCAAAGCATCCCCGCTGAGTATCTTCGCCCGAAAAACGCGCCGCCCGCCCTCATCGTCTCCACTCCATTTCCGGCCGACGACGCCTCGCTGGGCTACGAACGGGGATCCGCGGTGTCGAAAGCCTGGCAGGAAGCCGTGACGAACGGAGCGATTTTCGCCACCCAGAACATCCTCGCCGACCTCGATAAACTCGCCCGCACTAAAAAAGACGACAAGGAACGTGCCGAGAAGATCAAAAAATTCTGTCACCTCTTCGCCGAACGAGCCTTCGCCCGCCCGCTCAGCCCGGCGCTCAAGGAGGAATACGTCGAACGTCACTTCAAAGACAGCGACCCCGAGGAAGCGGCCAAGCGCGCCATCCTCCTCACCCTCATCTCCCCGCGCTTCCTCTACCCGAACCTAAACGTCAACGAGCAGGGGCAGCCCGACCAGTTTTCCACCGCCGCCTTCCTCTCCTACGCCCTTCTCGACTCCCTCCCACCGAAATTTCTCAGCGAGCAGGCTCATAAAAAACAACTCGGCAAGCCCGAAGAGATCGAAAAAGCAGCCGCACGCCTTCTCGAAGACCCCCGCGCCAAACACAAAATCAACCGCTTCTTCTACCACTGGCTCGGTCTCAGCGAACGCAACGACCTGAGTAAAGATCCCAAGCTCTTCCCCGGCTTCGACGAAGCGACCCAGGCCGAACTGCGTCACTCCCTCGACCAATTCATCAACGACATCGTCTGGTCCGAGGCCTCCGATTACCGCCAGCTCTTCCGCAGTCCCCACCTCCACCTGACCCAACGCCTCCAAAAAATCTACGGTCCGGGCACCGAGAAAACCGAGCATGGCGGGCTAGTCGCCGACAAACGCCGCGCCGGTCTCCTTACTCACCCTTACGTCCTCGCGGCCCTCTCTTACCACAACGACACCTCCCCGATCCACCGGGGCGTCTTCCTCAGCCGCAACGTCCTCGGCCGCTTCCTCAAACCACCCCCCGAGGCCATCGCCTTCGAAGACACCCACTTCGCGGATAATCTCACCATGCGCGAAAAAGTCACCGAGTTGACCAAGAAAGAATCCTGCATGGCCTGCCACGAAGTCATCAACCCCGTCGGCTTCTCTCTCGAAAAATTCGACGCCATCGGGCGCTTCCGCCAGAAAGACCGCAATCAGGAGATCAACACCACCAGCGAATACCCCACCGAAACCGCCGAAATGATCAAAATCAGCGGTCCCTCGGACCTCGCCGACCTTGCCGTGCAAAGCCCCGGTGCCCACCGCGCTTTCATCAACGGCCTCTTCCACCACCTCGTCTCCCAGTCCGCCCGCGCTTACGGCAGTGACACCATCTACGACCTGCGCCGGAGCTTTGACAACGACTTTCACATCCGCAAACTCCTCATCGACATCGCGGTGACCGCCGCCCCCAAGGAGGAGAAAAAAGAGGAAAAAGCACCTCAAAAGAAATAAAGCAGCTCCGTAAACCTCTCACCCAAAAGCCATTACCATGACGAACCGACGCACCTTCCTTCGCAAACTCGGCATCTCCGCCGCCGCCACCCCCTTCCTTTCCGGCCTGCCCTCGCTCGCCAACGCCGCCACGCAGAACAGCCGCAAACAGCGCCTCATTTTCTTCTTCTCCCCCAACGGTACCGTGCCCACCGAGTTCTGGCCCGACAAGCCCGGGGAAAATCCCGCATACAAGCACATCCTCAAACCGCTCGAACCCTTCAAAAACCAAACCCTCCTCCTCAAAGGCGTCAGCAACCTCGTCAAAGGCGATGGCGACAGCCACATGCGCGGCATGTCCTGCCTGCTCACCGCCGACCGCCTCCTTCCCGGCAACATCCAGGGCGGCGGACACACCCCCGCCGGCTGGGCCTCCAACATCTCCATCGACCAGGAGATCAAAAAATTCCTGCAAAGCCGCGAAGAAACCCGCACGCGCTTCGGCTCCCTCGAAATCGGGGTCGCCGTCCCAAACCGCGCCGATCCCTGGACGCGCATGTCCTACCTCGGCGCCAACCAGCCCGTCGCGCCGCTCGATGATCCCTACCAGGTCCTCGATCGCCTCTACGGCCAGACCAAAGATCGCGAAGCCCTCACGTCCATTCTCGACGAACTCCAGGGCGATCTCGGGCGCGTTTCCAAGCGCCTGCCCAACGAAGACCGCGAGCTTCTCGGTCGCCACATGGACCTCGTCCGGGATCTCGAAAAAAATCTCGCCGCGGCCAGCAAACAAGGTGAACTCGTCCACCCCGAACCCGAACTCGACCCCAACATCGAGCTCGTCAACGACAACACCCCCGAGATTTCCCGCATGCAGATGGATCTCCTCGTCAATGCCATGGCCAACGACTTCACCCGCATCGGCTCCCTCCAGTTCATGCGCTCCGTCGGCCAGGCCCGCATGAACTGGCTCGGCGTCCAGGAAGGTCACCACGCCCTCTCGCACGAACCGGACAACAATGCCGAGGCCAGCGAGAAGCTGAAAAAAATCAACCACTGGTTCGCCCAGCAGCTCGCTTACCTCGCCCAAAAACTGCGCGACACCCCGGAGCCCGGAGGCGACGGCAACATGCTCGACAACACCACCATCGTCTGGATCAACGAGCTCGGCAAAGGGAACTCCCACACCCTCAACGACCTCCCCATCGTCCTCATCGGCGGTGGCGCGGGCTTCAAAATGAACCGCTACCTCGACCTCGGCAAAACAGCTCACAACCGCCTCTGGCTCTCCCTCGCCCAGGCCCACGGCCACCACATCGACACCTTCGGCGAGAAAAAACTCTGCGAAGGCGGCGCCCTCAAGCTCTCCTAAAAGCCAGGATCCGCAGCCTACGGGGAGCGCCGGCATCCTGTCGGGGCGTCCCGTCCAGAGGCTTTCGAAGCGGAACGCCAAGCTCCAGCTTGGCAGCATGCCCCCGCCTCATGTGACGACATCGTCACCCGCCTCCTTCCGCCCATTCTGGTCAAAATCACGCGCAGCCTCCAGGCTGGGCGCGACATGAGACTGCTGCCTCTCCTCCTTTTCCCCCTCCTCCTTTGCCAATGCAAAGTCAAACCCTCCGCCAATTCCGCTTCGGACAATGACTCCCCTGCGGAATCCGCCGAGCTCATCAAAGTCACCTTCACCTACGGCTCGGAGAAAAAAAACTGGATCGCCGCCGCCACCCGCGCCTTCAACGAGGCCCGCCACCAAAGCTCCGCCGGGCGCACCATCTTTGTCGAACACATCCCCATGGGCTCCGGCGAGTGCGTGCGCGAAGTCGTCGAAGCCACCCGCGAGACCCACCTCATCTCCCCCGCCTCCGCCGCCTTCATCACGCTCGGCAACGCCCAAAGCCAAACCACCTCGTCCACCGACCTCGTCAAAAAGCCCGAAAACCTCTGCCTCTCACCCGTCGTCATCGCGATGTGGGAACCGATGGCCAAAGCCCTCGGCTGGCCCGAAAAAAACCTCGGCTGGCGCGACATCCACGACCTCGCCCTCGACCCCCGCGGCTGGGCCGCCCACGGAAACGCCCACTGGGGAAAATTCCGTTTCGGCCACACCCACCCGGACTACTCGAACTCCGGCCTCATCTCCATCATCGCCGAAACCTACGCCGCCACCGGCAAACAACGCGGCCTCACCCCCGCCGACGTCCGCCAAAAAGCTACGGGCGACTACCTCCAGGCCATCGAAGGAGCCGTCGTCCACTATGGCGAGTCCACCGGCTTCTTCGGCCGCAAAATGTTCGCCAACGGCCCGTCCTACCTCTCCGCCGCCGTTCTCTACGAAAACATGGTCCTCGAATCCCGGAAAATGGCGGACCTCCCCCTCCCCGTCGTCGCCATCTACCCCGAAGAAGGCACCTTCTGGTCGGATCACCCCGCCGCCATCGTCAATCGCTCCTGGGTCGATACCGAGCACGAGGAAGCCGCCCGGAAATACCTCGATTTCCTCCTCTCGGCCGAGCAGCAACGCGCCACCATGAGCCATGGCTTCCGCCCCGCCGATCCCAACATCGCCCTCAGCGAGCAATTCTCTCCCGCGAACGGAGTCACCGCCGCCGGCCCGCAAACGACCCTCGAAGTGCCTGAGGTCGAGACTATCAACGCCATCCGCGAACTCTGGCGCGAGCGCAAAAAGAAATCCCACGTCATCCTCACCATCGACACCTCCGGCTCGATGAGCGAGCAGGGAAAAATGGCCGCCGCGCGCGAGGGAGCCAAAGCCCTCATCGACATGCTGCATGAGAGCGACCGCGTCTCCCTCATGACCTTTTCCAACGAAGCGAACTGGATCGCCCGGAACCAGCTTGTCGGCGAACAACGCGACGCCCTCCACGGACTCATCGACGGGCTTTTCCCGAATGGTCGCACCACCCTCTACGACGCCATCCGAAGCTCCTTCGATCACTTCCAGCAACATCCTGAAGACGAACGCATCACCGCCGTTGTCGTCCTTTCCGACGGAGCGGACATGGGCAGTCAGACGACTCTCAAGCAACTCCTTCCCGCCATCAGCTCGGACAGCGAGCAGAAAAACACACGCATCTTCACCATCGCCTACGGCCGGGGGGCTTCGACCCAGATCCTCAACGAGATCGCCGAAGCGACCAAAGCCAAAAGCTACGCAGGCGACGCCCGCAACATCCGCCAGATCTTCCTCGAAATTTCCACCTTCTTCTAAACGAGCTATGACCACCGTGCTGTGGGCTTCCAGCCCGCAGACTTCACCTCCAAACCGTGCTGTGGGCTACCAGCCCGCAGATTCACCCCATCAGAAACCATGTCCGACCAACCCAGCCTCACCCCCCTCGGCAAACTCGTCATCGCCCTTTTCGCCCTCGCCTGCATCGGCGGCGGTTTTTTCCTTCTCAGCAAAGGCGATTCCGCGTCGGGCGAAGCCACATCGGCCCCTGCCGCGAGCACTTCGCCAGCCGACAGGGAAGCGACAATCACCCTTGGCATTGCCTACGGCACCGAGAAAAAACGCTGGCTCCTCTGGGCCGCTGAGGAATTTGCCAAAACGGAAGCCGGGCAACGCATCAGCCTCGACCTCATCCCCATGGGTTCGGTCGAGGGTGCCAAAGCCATCGTCGCCGGAGACGAGCGCATCCACGTCTGGTCGCCCGCCTCGGCCGCCTACCGCGATACCTTCGAGCAGGATTGGCAAATCAAACACAACAGCCAGCCCATCCTCTCCGCCGAAGACCTCGCCCTCAGCCCCATGGTCTTCGTGATGTGGAAAAAGCGCTACCAGGCCTTCATCGAGCAATACGGCAGCCTCACCTTCCAAACCCTGCGCCAGGCCACCACCGCTCCCGGCGGCTGGGCCGACATCGCCAACAAACCCGAGTGGGGCTACTTCAAATTCGGCCACACCAACCCGAAAGAATCGAACTCCGGCGTCCTCGCCCTCGTCCTCACGGCCTACGATTACCACGACAAGCACCGCGCGCTCAAACTCGCCGACATTCTCGACCCCGGCTTTCAGGAACACTTCCGCGCCCTTGAATCCACCGTCACCGGCCTTCCCCACTCCACCGGCACCCTCATGCACGAGATGATCCTGAAAGGCCCTTCCGCCTACGACGCCGTCCTCGTCTACGAAAACCTCGCCATGTCCTACTTCGAGAACGCCAAAGGCCGCAGCGGCGAGCTCACCATCGTCTATCCCGAGAAAAACATGTGGAACGCCAACCCCTACTACATCCTCGACGCCCCCTGGAGCAGCTCCGCGCAACGCCAGGCCGCCGAGACCTTCCGCGACTTCCTTCTCTCCGAAAACATCCAGGCTCACGCCGTCACCGAAGGCTTCCGACCCGCCAACGTCCAAGTGCCCTACAACACCCCCGATTCCCCCTTCACCCGCTACCAGGCCGCCGGTATCAAAAACGACATCCCCACCGTCTGCGAGCCGCCCAGCGCCGACGTCCTTCACAACCTCATTCTCGGCTGGGAGCGTCTCCGCGCCAGCCGCTGAGCCCCCCAAACCACCACCCGCCGTGCTCAAACACCTCAAAGCCGCCTTCCTCGTCCGCCAACCGGCTCCCCTCCTCGGCGCGCTCCCTCTCAACGCCCTCCTCATCCCCCTCATCCTCGGCCTCGGCCTCGTCCACCCCGCCTTCCTCCTCATCGGACTGGGAGCCGAAATCGCCCTCCTCTTCGCCCTCGCCACCAACGAGCGCTTCCGCAAACTAGTCGATCTCCCCAGTGAACAGGAAGCCGCCGCCGCCCGCAGCGCCCAACGCCAGCAACTCCTCGCCAAACTCGACGACTCCCTGCGCGAACGTTTTCTCAAACTCGAAGCCAGCGTGCGAGCGACCAAATCCGCCTACGACGAGTTCAACACCCCCGCCTACATCAGCGAACCCAACAGCCGCAACCTCGACGCCCTCGCCTGGACCTACCTCAAACTCCTCTTCGCCCGCCACGCCCTCAGCAGCCGCGAATCCGAGCACAACCACGAAATCCTCAGCGCCAAAATCTCCGCCCTCCAGAGCGAACTCGGCCAAAAACAAGCCTCCGCCAGTGTCCGCACGTCGAAAGAAGCCACCCTCGACCTCCTCCGCAAACGCCTCGCCCACTTCGACAAACGCAGCGAAACCATTGCCGAAATCGAAGCTGACCTCGCCCGCATCGAAGCCCAGACCGACCTCGCCCACGACAACGCCCGCCTCCAGGCCAAACCAGACGACGTCACCCCCGAGCTCGCCGCCGCCACCATGCAAAGCGTTTGGTATTACGGCGAAGCCGACGACGCCATCCAGGAAATCGAACAACACTACCAGGCTCCCGCCCAAGCCCTCGCCGAGTCGTAAGCAAACTCAAAACAGCCGGTAAAGAAACCAAAGTCCGAAAAGGACGAAGATCAGGATCAGCACGCCCACAAAACAGCCGTGCCCATCGGCTGCGCGAGGATATTCCACCCCATCCAGCACAAAGGCATCGCCCCCCTCCTCACGCTCATCATCACTCACACTCCCAAAATACGCCACGCAGAGCAGCCTATCAAGCCATCAATCATCGCGCCCGTAAAGAATAAAGCCTCCTTCTTTTTTCTGCTCCCATCCCTCATATCTAAGCGATTGAAGATGCATTGATCGACGACTTTGAAGTCACTTCATTCCAAGAATTGTTATCGGGAAAACGGTCTGGCTTCGTACTGCACTTCAAGCAGATCTGAGCTTATATAACGGGTCTAAGCGGTCTGGCATCAGTTCTTGCGCTTCTTGTCGAGACCCTTCAATCTTACACCAGAAATGGACAAGCGAAGGCAGTTACCGAGCCAAATCACATCGCGTATCCAAGATACTCTACGATGCCATACATAGACCCGCCCATCAGGCACCCAGTGACATAAGCTCCCTAAAGCCACCACAACCCAGCCAAGCCAATCACTAAGCAAAAAAACACCCTAAGCAACATCAGCCTCATCACTCCGCCTCATGTCTCATCCCGAAAACACCTCACCCACCTTTTCCTGGGTGGCCATCCACCAAGAAGCCGCCCGCAAACTCCTCGACTTCCGTGACCGCCAGCAGGAACTTGTCACCCTGCTCAACGAAATGCACGCCGAGGGTCTACCCGTCTGCATGACCACGGACAAAGACGAGGAAGGCAACACATTCCCATTGAAAGAGATTGACCCCTTCACCTTCTTCGCCTCCTTCAACCGTGGACAAGGTGACCAAAAGCGCCAGGCATGCTGGGAATACCTCAAAGACAAATGGAATCTGGAATCCCCCGTCCCCAGCGATTTCGATGGCATCCCGCTAGTGAACCCGACGAACAGCTGGTTCATCGCCTACTCCAACAAGCGCCAAGCGGATGATGTGCCCGCCCTCTGGGAACTCTTCACTCAAGCAGTGCAGGGAGGTCTGGCGGGAGTTCTGGACGAGAGCTTCAACCGCTGTCTGGCAGTGAACCAAACCGGCATTGGCTCACTCACCATGGGCCTCTTCTGGATGCGCCCGGATGAGTTTGTAGCCTGTGATAAGAAAAACCTCACAAGCGCAACCGAACTCGGCTTCACCAGCAAGCCTAACGACGCCCGCTCCTACCGCACCTGGGTGGAAGCACTCAAAAGCAAGGGCATCACCAACTTCGTAAACTTCTCACACAGTGCCCATTTGCAAATGATTTCACCCCCCTCTTCCCAGCAAGCCGTGCGTCCCGATGTGCCCGACACCACTTCGCTGGCGGCCCCTTTTGATCGCATCTTCCGCTCAGTCGAGGAAGCCAATATCATGCTTGATTTGGCCTTGAGAGCATTTCCTATCCTCGGGCTAGATCAAAACTCCGCTGATGACCCAAGAATATCACTAACTCTCGCAAATTACCCAAATCACAACAGGATGAACCTGAACTACGGTGGCTTGGCTGGTCTGTGTTTCACCAAAGAAAAGAATGGCGATGCTCTCTTCTCGTTCGGCTGTCAAATCGCTGATGCCCCATCGTTTGCAGTGAACGAGCCACCTCAAGAGAGAGGTCCCGAGGAAACGTGGGTCTCCAATATTTTGTTTGAAGACATCGAAAGGCCTGAATTTATCGATTCTTTTGATTCCGGGATCTCCCACTTGGCTGAGATGTATGCCAGTTGGCAGGGAACACCTTACCGCCCCCGCCACCGCCCTGAACTCTACGAGGTCTTTTACAAGCGCTCACTCCTCAGCACAGGCATAGACCTAGATCTCTCGAAAACCGATCGCAAACTTGCCCCGACAAAAAACCTCGACGAGCTGCTCGATATCCCAAGCTACACCCGTGAAGAAGCTCTGACCGAAATCTTCATGCCAGAGGAGCAGCTCAATGACATCCTCGCCCAGCTTGAACGCAAAAAGAACATCATTCTCCAAGGAGCACCAGGGGTGGGTAAAACCTTCATTGCCAAACGTCTCGCTTGGCTACAGATGAAATGTAAGGACAAGAAACGAGTCCAGACCGTGCAATTTCACCAGTCCTATACCTACGAAGACTTCATCCAAGGCCTGCGTCCTAGGAAAGAAGGTGGATTTGAGATCAAAAATGGCATTTTTTACCGTCTCTGCAAGCAAGCTGAGAGAGATCCAGACCAAGATTATTTCCTCGTGATCGATGAAATCAACCGCGGCAACCTGAGCAAAATTCTAGGTGAGCTGATGATGTTGATCGAGACCGATAAGCGAGGCTCTGAAAAGGCCACCTTGTTATATTCTGAAGGTGAGTCTTTCACAGTTCCTGAGAACCTCTACCTGATCGGCACGATGAACACGGCGGACCGCTCGCTCTCACTGGTGGACTACGCCTTGCGGCGGAGGTTTGCATTTCTCACGCTGAAGCCAGGCTTTGAGACCGAGAGCTTTGCCGCGCATCATCGTCAACTAGATGTGAGTGATGAGCAGATCAGCAAAATCCGAGGCATCATGGCTCAGCTCAATGACGAGATAGCCAAAGACACGCTAAACTTAGGCGAGGGATTCTGCATCGGCCATAGTTTCTTCACCCCGAATGATGATGATCTGAAAGTCGGGTTTGATGCCTGGTTGGAATCGGTTCTACGCTATGAAATTGCCCCCTTGCTAGAGGAATACTGGATCGATGACCCGGAAAAAGCAGAGGGCCACAAGAAGGCTCTACTAGGAAGCTGAACTGTCTCCACACCGCATGAGTAAAGTCCCGATCCAGAACCTCTATTATCTGCTCTCCTACGCCTGGAACCACAAGCTCCAGCCGGATGATGAGCAGGATCTGGACGCCACCCATTGCCCGGACCTGAATAATTTTTTCGCCCGCATCTTACAGCGTGGCGTAGAGCGTCTCCTCACCCGCGGGCTAGATCGCAGCTACATCGGCTACGAGGAACAGACCGCTAGGATTCGAGGGAGCATCGACTTCCCCACCAGCCTAAAACGCCAAACGCATCTCAAAGGGCAGCTGCATTGCCGCTACGATGAACTCAGTCCAGATGTCCTGCACAATCGCATCATCAAGCATTGCCTGAACCTTCTCGTGAGTGATGAAGCAGTCGAGAAGACGACTAGGACTACACTGCGAAAACAGCTCCAGCAGTTTCACGGAGTCCGTGATAGTCGCATCCATCCACGTGATTTTTACCGGCTCCAACTGCACCGCAATAATCGTCATTATCGCTTTCTACTTCACCTGTGTCAGCTGATTCACCTCAGCCTCCTGCCCGAGCGGAACCAATCTGGTAAACGCCGTTTCAAAGATTTTCACCAAGATGAAAAACACATGGCGTGGGTGTTCGAGCGCTTCGTGCTAAATTTTGCTAAATCGCACCTCCCTGAAGCACAATGCAATGCCCCGCAGCTGCAATGGCAGGCAGATTTATTCTCCCCTGAATGTGAGTCTCTGCTCCCCATCATGCAGACAGATATCGTCATCGAGTGGCCAGATCACAAACTCATCCTTGATTGTAAATACTACGCCGACGCTCTGGCAAAAAACCAACACGGCACGGAACGCTTCCGGACGGGGCATCTCTATCAGCTGCACGCTTACCTCACGAACGACGCCCACAAGTCCGACACGCAATCCTCCTCGGGCATGCTCCTTTACCCTACCAATGGCTACACCCTCAGTCACCACTTCCGCCTCCACGGGCGTCACCAGGTGCAGCTCAGAACCATCGACCTCAATCAAAGCTGGCAGGCTATCGAAAAGCAACTACTCGGAATCCTCAACTCATGTGCGTTTGATGAAGCAGTCGGAAATGCAAAAATTTAAACATCCGATGACGCCTTCGCATCGTTTGACAGCTAGCTGCTACGAAGTCTTTTTTTGAAATACAGCTCTCGGTGAGTCCTCGTGCTGTTTCCGCTCGATCCGAGCTCATCCCCTGTTTTGCTGCGCAAGGAAGGTTGCATTTTTCAGAGAAAAATGGCGGACAGAGAGGGATTCGAACCCTCGGTACTCTTGCGAGCACACTCGCTTTCCAGGCGAGCCCATTCGACCACTCTGGCATCTGTCCTTCGGTCGGGGCGGCGAAGTTAATCAGATCATCCCGCTTTGGCAACGGGAAAGATCATTTTTTTTCGCTCGCCGGGAGAAAGCTCCTCTCTCCCGGTTCCCGGACAAAAAAAGCGCCCGGAACGAGGTCCGGACGCTCTGCAAAATAACGACTTGTAGCGCCTTGGCTTACTTCTCTTCTTTGGCCTTGCGGGCTTTTTCGATGATGTCGTCAGAGACGTTTTTCGGGCAAGCGGCATAGCGCTCGAACTCCATCGAGAACTGGCCACGACCAGAGGTCATGGTGCGGAGGTCACCGATGTAACCGAACATCTCGCTGAGAGGAGCCTCGGCTTTGACGCGGATACCGGTTGGGCCGGTTTCCTGGCTCTGAATCATGCCACGACGACGGTTGAGGTCACCGATGACGTCACCGACGTGGTCTTCGGGGGTGAAGACGTCGAGTTTCATGATGGGCTCGAGAAGCTGAGGACCGGCTTTCGGCATCGATTGACGGTAAGCAGCTTTCGCGGCAATCTCGAAGGCGATGGCCGAGGAGTCAACGGCGTGGAAACCACCGTCACGCAGGGTGACTTTGAAGTCCAAGCAGGGGAACTCGGCGAGCACGCCCTTCTCGGAGGAGAGCTTGAAGCCTTTTTCGACCGCGCCCCAGAATTCTTTCGGGACGTTACCACCGACGACGGTGGACTCGAACTCGAAGCCAGCGCCGCCGGACTCAATGGGTTCGATGGTGTAGTCGATTTTTGCGAACTGACCGGAACCACCGGACTGCTTCTTGTGGGTGTAGCTGTCTTCGATGGTTTTGGTGATGGTTTCGCGGTAGGCGACCTGTGGGGCTCCGACTTCCACTTCGACTTTGTGGGTCTTTTTGAGGATGTCGACTTTGATGTCGAGGTGAAGCTCACCCATGCCTTTGAGGATGGTTTCGCCGGAGTCGAGATCGGTTTCAACGCGGAAGGAGGGGTCTTCCTGAACCATTTTACCGAGGGCGATGCCGAGTTTTTCGGCGTTGGCCTTGTCTTTGGCGGCCACGGCGATGGAGATCACGGGATCGGGGAAGACCATCGGCTCGAGGGTGGCCGGGCTGTTCGGATCGCAGAGGGTGTGACCGGTCTGGGTGTTCTTGAGGCCGACGAGGGCGACGATGTCACCAGCCTGGGCGCCGTCTTTCTCGATGCGGTCGTTGGCGTGCATTTCCACGATACGGCCGATACGCTCGGTCTTGCCGGTGAAGGAGTTCAGCACGGTCATGCCTTTCTCGATCTTACCGGAGTAGATGCGGGTGAAGGTCAGAGCACCGAACTGGTCGTCCATGATCTTGAAGGCGAGGGCGCGCAATGGGCCGTCGGCATCGACTTCGGCGAACTTGCCGGTTTCGTTCCCCTCTTCGTCCACTTCCGGCTGAGGATTGACCTCGGTCGGGCTGGGAAGGTAGTCGACCACGCCATTGAGAATGAGCTGGAGACCTTTGTTTTTGAAGGAAGAACCGCAGTAGGTCGGGAAGAAGGCGAGATCGATGGTGCCTTTGCGGATGCACTTCTTAATGGTCGCTTCGTCCGGCTCGTTGCCTTCAAGATAAGCTTCCATGACGTCGTCGTCTTGTTCGACGGCCATTTCGACCATCTCCTCACGGAGCTGAGCCGCTTTGTCTTTGAGGTCGTCGGGGATCTCGGTGACTTCGTAGTTTTCGGGCTGGCCGGTTTCATCCCAGATGTAAGCTTTCTGGGTGAGGATGTCGACAACACCGGAGAACTCGTCTTCGCGACCGATGGGGATGGTCATGACGAGAGGCTTGGCGCCGAGGATGTTTTTGACTTGTTCAACGACGCGGTAGAAGTCGGCGCCGATGCGGTCGAGCTTGTTGACGTAGATGAGACGGGAAACTTTCGATTCGTTCGCGTAGCGCCAGTTTGTTTCGGACTGGGGTTCCACACCACCGGAGCCGCAGAAGACGCCGATACCGCCGTCGAGAACTTTGAGTGAACGGTAAACTTCCACGGTGAAGTCAACGTGTCCCGGGGTATCGATGACGTTGAACTGGTGGTCGTTCCAGAAGCAAGAGGTGGCGGCGGACTGAATGGTGATCCCGCGGGCAGCTTCCTGTTCCATGAAGTCCATGGTGGAGGCCCCGTCGTGGACCTCACCCAGTTTGTGGATCTTGCCGGTGAGCTTGAGAATCCGTTCGGTGGTGGTCGTTTTTCCGGCATCCACGTGGGCGAAAATGCCGATATTTCTGTATTTACTGAGGTCTTTCATGGCTCGAGTCGCTATAGGAGCGCGCTTGTTAAACTCAGATCACCCCCTTTGTCGAGTGCCGAGCGGGATTTTTTGCGATTTTTTCCCGTCGGGAACGATCGCGAAGTCCCGGAATCACCTCACCACCCCCGCTCCAAGAGGCGCAAATAGGCGTTCCACCATTGCCAGCCTCCGAAGACCCAGGTCAGCGCACCCAGGGCTAAAAAAGGCCCATACGGCAGGGGGCGACCGAAGCCCACACGGGCGATGAGGGCGGCTGCGATGGCATAGAGGGAGCTCGCGAGGATGGTGAAGAGGACGGCGGGCCAGCCGAGAAAAGCCCCACACATCGCGAGGAGGTGGGGGTCCCCCATGCCCATCGCCTCCCGGGGAATGCGGACGCGTTCCGCCTTGCCTTTGAGCGACTTCAGATCCGCGATACTGACACAGCGCTCGCCGAATTCGATGTGATCGGCGAAAATCCGGAGCTTGCTCACCTTGGTCCGTTTGCCATCGACTAAAATCCCGTGCCCTTCGATTTCCAGCACGTCCGACTTGCGATAAAAGAGCTCGCCCCAATCGTAGGCCTCTTCGCCGATGACAAAGCGCAGTTGCTCGTTGTCATTCTGCGGCTCGGCGAGATGCCAGGGCCTGGCCTCGGCGAATTCCAGCTTGAGCGTGCCGAAAATCAACTTGCCCAGCAGGACGACGAACCAGAGCGAGCCGAATCCCGCCGCCCAGCCCATGACACTGAAAGCCAGCGCCTTGCCTCGTTCCCAGCGCGAAATATCTTCGAGCAAATGCAAGCTCTCGGGCAGCAAGAGGGCGCTCAACACGGCCAGAATCGAGCCTCCCCAGGTGAGGTGAATGGGGATGATCTGGTGTTCGGCGTCAATGAAGGACACGGTCACAAGAATCCCGCAGAGGATCATCATGAGCAGACCGGAGAGCGGCGGAAAAAGATACCAGCAGAGCCAGAACAGGAGAGCCGTGAGGAGCTCGACCAGAAAGTAGCGAAAAGGAATGGGTGCCGCGCAGTGCGCACATTTCCCCCGCTGCACGAGCCAGGTGATGAGGGGAAGGTTTTGCCACCAGGGCAACGCCGCCTTGCACAGGGGACAAAAGGATCGCTTCGGCTCGTTCACCGAGAGGCCCAGCGGGAGTCGGTAGATGGCAACGTTCAAAAAAGAGCCGATGCAGGCTCCGAGGGCGATGACTGCCCACATCCCAGCCGGATGCCCCCACCAGTAAGTCAACAAAACCTGCCAATCACTCATCTTCTTCCACAATGATCGCTCTCGGGATATCCAGCTCGTCGAGATCTTCCGGCGCGGGAAGCTCCTCAGCCATTTCTTCCGCCGTGGCCGGAGCGGGTTCGGCTTCCGTTTCCATCGGCGGGCGCTCCTCCGTCTCCGGCTCAGCCATTTCTTCCTCTTCTTCCACCACGATCAAAGCCTTGGCCGGAGGAGCGATTTTATCTTCGATTTCCTGCCGGAGTCCTTTGAAAAAACTCCGCACCATCGGAGCGGCGAGGCGTCCGCCCGCGACCGATTGATTCGGCTTCCCTTCGTAAAGCACGGCGAAGGCATAACGCGGGTTTTCTCGCGGCAGAAAACCGGAAAACCAGGCCAGCCCCTGGTTTTTCGACTCCGGCCCCCACTGGGCGGTGCCCGTTTTCCCCGCCAGCACGGTGTAGCCGAGATCCGCGTTTTTCCCCGTGCCGTAGCCTTTGTGAACGACGTCTTCCATGCCCTGCTGCACCGCTTCGATGGCCTCGGCACTCACATTCAGATCATTCTTCTTCTCCGGCCCCGGAGCGTCCACCACGCGACCCCGCGTGTCCTGGATTTGCTTGATCAGGCGCAACTGCGGCAAGACCCCGCCATTGGCAATCCCGGCCATGGCCTGCGCCACTTGGAGCGGAGTGGCCAACATCACGCCCTGCCCGATGGACAAGTTCGCGGTGTCGCCATCCATCATGCGCCGACCGTGCGTTTTTTCCATGTAATCGTTGTTCGGCACCAGTCCGGGACGCTCGCCGACCAGAGGCAGGCCGGTATCCGAGCCAAAGCCTAGCCGCCGCGCCACCGAGAGGAAAGATTCCGGTCCCGTCTTGATTCCCACTTGATAAAACCAGGGGTTGGTCGAACGCGCCAGGGCTCTCTTCACATCGATCGCCCCCTCGACGGTCTTGGTGTGATTTCGGAACCAGTGGTTGCCGATCTTGATTTGATACGGGCAATTGATGCGCGTGTTTTCCTTCACCACTCCATTGTTGAGTGCGGCGAGAGCCACCACCGGCTTGAAGGTGGAAGCGGGCGGATACTCGCCCTGAAAAGCCCTAGCAAACAACGGGTTACCGGGATCATTCAAAAGCTCCTGGTAAGCCTCATGCGAAATTCCGGGGATGAAATCGTTCAAATCAAAGCTCGGCCGCGAGGCCATCGCAAGCACCTCCCCCGTGTTGATGTCAATGACGACCAGCGCCCCGCGCTCACAGCCCTCCCGCAGGACTTTCTCGGCACGTCGCTGCCAGGTCAAATCCAGGGTCGTGACCACCGACCCGCCCGCCCGCGGACGACGAATCCATTCCTCCAGCAGCTTCCCTCCCTGATCATCAAAGAGATAACGCTTCCGCCCCGGTTCTCCGCGCAAATCTTCATCGAAAAGCTTCTCAAAACCAGCCTTCCCCTCCGAAGTCTCAAACAAGGGATCTCCCTGATTGATCGGGCCGTCCGGCAGACGCGTCCGCGTCCCCACGTAACCAATCATATGCGCCCCCAGCGAACGCTCCGGGTAGTGCCGTAGATAAACCGGCAACAGAACCAGCCCGTCCGGCAGTTGCTTCTGCACTTCCTTCGCCTTCTCCTCCCCGAAAACGACCGACACCTCCTTCGGAATCCAGCGCCGGTCGTGGAAATAAGCCAGAAGCTTCGCTTCGTCGACTTCCCACTCTCCGCCACTCAGGCGATTCGCCTCCGCGATGCGCTCACGCGCCCACGAGAGAATCCGGCTTTCGCTCGTCTCCGTGCTGATTTTTGTAAAATCGAGAGCGAGGTGATAACCCACCTTGTTCTGCGCCAGCGGCTCGCCATTGCGATCCAGGATCATCCCGCGCGGAGCCGGCACGGTGAGCGTCATCGTGCGCGCGTTTTTCTGGGTGAGAATCGACGCCTCGGAAGCTTCTTCC
>JBNNED010000184.1:0-8533 GCA_050285825.1 Verrucomicrobiales bacterium
CGCCAGCTCCTCCCGGGGCGGCCCCGAGGCCTACCAGGCGGTTTTTGTCGATGGCCTGCGCCACCTGCGCGGGATTTTTCCCGACGCCCACCTCATTTTCACCTCCAGTAGCTCGGTTTACGGGCAAGTGGACGGCTCGGAAGTCACCGAAGAGAGCGAAACCCA
The DNA here is from genome assembly GCA_050285825.1 of Verrucomicrobiales bacterium. Lineage (GTDB taxonomy): Bacteria > Verrucomicrobiota > Verrucomicrobiia > Verrucomicrobiales > Akkermansiaceae > SW10. The sequence goes on from JBNNED010000184.1 coordinate 166, forward strand.
GCCCTCGACCGAGACTTCCCGCCTTCTTCTCGCCGCCGAAAAAAACGCCCACACTAGTGCCCGCCTCAGCGGCATTTACGGCCCCGGGCGTTCCTATCTCCTGAAAAAATTCCTCGCAGGCGAAGCGCTCATCGAAGACGACGGCCGCCGCATTCTCAACCAAATCCACCGCGACGACGCCGCCCGCGCCCTCCTCCTTCTCGCCGAGAAAAAAGCGGCGGGCATCTATAACGTCAGCGACGACGAGCCGACCTCCCAGCTCAAGACCTACCAGGGACTTGCCAAACTTCTCTCCCGCCCCCTCCCGCCCTACGGCGACCGCCCGGCTCACAGCAAGCGCGCCCGCACCCACAAAAAAGTCCTCAACCACAAGCTGCGCGCCCTCGGCTGGAAGGCCCGCCACCCCTCATTTCTCTCCGCCGTGCCCAAACTCCTTAAAAATCAGGAGGAATAAATCCCCGCCCGGCCACTCACACCCCCCGAAGACCATGACCGAATTCGAAGAACTCGTCGACGCGCACTATCAGAACCTCTACCGCTTCGCGCTCTCCCTCGCGCGGAACGCCGATCGCGCCGCCGACCTCGTTCAGCAGACCTTCGTCATCTGGGCTCAAAAAAACCACCAACTCGAAGACCGCAGTAAAGCGAAGTCCTGGCTCTTCACCACCCTCTACCGCGAGCACCTCAACCTCGCCCGCCGCGCCCAGCGCTACCCCGAACAAGATATCGACGACTCCGAACACCTCCTCCCGAACGAAGAAGACGACCAGGAACGCAAGCTCGACGGACAACGCGCCCTCGAACTACTGAACGAACTCGACGAAACTTTTCGCGCGCCCCTCACCCTCTTTTACCTCCAACAGCACAGCTATAAAGAAATCGCAGAAATCCTCGACATCCCCATCGGCACCGTCATGTCGCGCATCTCCCGCGCCAAAGACCAACTGAAACGAAAAATGACCGCCGAACCATCTTCCGCCCCCCAAAAAATCATTTCCCTCAAACCCGAAACGCTCAAAAAAAATGGATAAAGAACAAGCCCGCTTCATCCTCCGCAGCTTCCGCCCGGACGGCGCCGACGCCCAGAACCCGGACTTCGCCGAAGCTCTCAGCCTCGCCGCCTCGGACCGCGAACTCGGTGATTGGCTCGCCCGCGAGCGCGCCGAAGACGCCTCCTTTGCCAAAGCCCTGCAGGGGATCGAAATCCCCGAAGACCTCCGCCAAGCCATCTGCGACGTTCTCGACCAACCCGCGGGCGAAATCGAACGCGACAGCCTCGACAACGGCATCGCGGGCGCTCTCACCAGCATCACCCCGCCCGCCGAGCTCCGCAGCCAGATTCTCAACGCCATGGCTCTCGAAACCAACGAGACCAGCCGCAAAGTCGTCCCCTTCTCCCTCCAAAAACGCTGGCTCTCCGGCCTCGCCGCCGCCGCCGCCATCGTTCTCGGCCTCTTCCTCGCCCTTGGTCCCGGCACCACCAATGCCGTGGCTTCCATCAGCCCGCCCGAAGTCCAGCAAAGCGTGCTCAGCTACTTCCAGGCACCGGATTTCACCCTCGATCTCCGCAACGAAGAACAATCCGACCTCTTCCGCTGGCTCCAAGCCAAAGAACTTCCCACCCCGGACGCCCTCCCTCCCGGCTTGCAAAACCTCTCCGGCATCGGCTGCCGTGAACTCCGCCTCGGCAAAAAAAGCGTCCCCGCCTCCCTCATCTGCTTCAAACCATCAGACGGCGGCAGCACCATCCACCTCGTCATCCTGAAAAAAGACCTCGTCGACAGCGCCCTGCCCACCTCCACCGACGCCCGGAAAAAATGCCACGGCTGCCACAAATCCGGCTGGGCCACCACCCGCTGGAGCGACCGCGAGCACGCCTACTTCCTCTTCGGCAAACGCGACCCCACCCAGCTCGCCACTCTCTTCTAATTCAGCGCAGCGGGCAACCAGGTCGCCAAACCCCGTATGTGCAGTGGGCATCCTGCCCGCTGACCATCACACCCGCAGGCTGGAAGCCTACAACACATCCCCCACGTGCAGTGGGCATCCTGCCCGCTGTCCATCACATCCGCAGGCTGGAAGCCTACGGCACATTCCCCCTGCCTACTGAAACTCTTGCCTCTCCCCCTAAAAGACCTACAAATCCGGCGTGCTCCTCGCCTTCCATAAACCCTACCTCGTCCTCAGCCAGTTCAACCCGAACCCCGGAGAAAGCGCGCAACGCACCCTCGCCGAGTTCGACTTCCCCCCCGGCGTCCTCCCCCTCGGCCGGCTCGACTACGATTCCGAAGGTCTCCTCCTGCTCACCGACGAAAAAGAGCTCGAACATCGCCTCCTCCACCCCAAGTTCAAGCACCGCCGCCGCTACCTCGCCCTCGTCGAAGGCCAGCCCGGCTCCGCCGCCCTTGACAAACTCCGCTCCGGCACCCTCGTCATCAAAAACCACCGCTGCCTCCCCTGCCGCGCCAAAGTCCTCAAATCACCGCCCGAACTCCCCGAACGCCACCCGCCCGTGCGCACCCGCCAAAGCATCATCGACACCTGGCTGCGCCTCGAACTCCGCGAAGGCAAAAACCGCCAGGTCCGTCGCATGACCGCCGCCATCGGCCACCCCACCCTGCGCCTCTTCCGATCCGGCATCGGCACCCTCCCCCTCGGCGACCTCCCCCCCGGCACCTGGCGCGAACTCTCCCCCAGCGACCGCCAACGGGTGTTTGCGAGTTGAGAGAACTCACTTCAGCTCTCTCAGCGCACGCTGGAGCTCACTTTGGACATAAAAATCTTCCTCTTGATTCCGCACGGCCTGGAGAAACTCTCGATCCTCCGCAGCGAAAATCCGCCTAGCCATTTTCGCCCCTTCTCGGCGCACTTCCACCACCTGATCTCGCAAGAGTCTTTTCAATTGGACGCGCGCCTCCGCCTCCGGCAACAAAGCAAGCTGCGTCACCGCCCCCGCCCTCTCCTCCCCCTCGGTGCTGGCCAAGCCCGTCCGCACCCATTCCAAAGCTTTTTCCTCATCCAAGTGATCCGCAAAACGTAAAGAAAGCCCTCTCAGCCCGGCCTCACCCGACTCCCAAGCCTGCTGTAAAAAAACCGTCAATTCCATGTCATCCGCCTCCGCCCAGAGCAACAAACGCTCCAGCTCGTCCCAGCGCTGGCGCAAGTCCGCATCGCGTAGCAAGCCCCTCAGTCTCTTGACTAACTCCCGGCGATACACTCCATCCTGCCCATAAGCTTTCAACACCTCCAGCGCCTCAGCCTGCGGTAAATCTTCCTCTTCCAATCGCCTCAAAATCAACTCTGTCAGCCTCTCGTCGCGCTGCTCCATCCCGGCCAAGCCCACGATCAAGCGACACCATGTCTCCCACATGTATCCCTCGGATTTCCCAGCATTGTCGAGGACGAGCCCAATCACCCGTGCTGCCTCCTGCGCAGAATAGCCCGCTCGCTCCTCCTCACTCAGTTTTTTCAACTCCTCGCCTTTCTGGCGCGCCCACTCGGTCGATCCCTCCAAGGGCGCGATTTCTTCCCAGGATCGCCAGTTCACGTCCAACTTCGCCAACCTCCCCCCTGAAACCGGCAGCACATGTCTCATTCTCGCTCTTGAACCATCACCAGAAGTCTCCACTCGCTCATAATGCCATTTCCCTCCTTCTTTTTTCTTCGGCTCTCCGAGCAAAGCCGTGATTTCGGCCTCGTTCATACCGAGCCGCAACCAGGGAAAAGCCCGCTTTCCTCCCGAGCGCCGGCGCCACTCCGCGAGCCAGTCGGCTTCACCGCGTTCCGATTTTTCATGAAAACGAAGCGAGCTTCCGAGCCTCAGGTAGGCGTCCTGCCGCCATAACGAATGCGTCCACTCGAAAACCACCGCCCGGTGCTTCCCATTCAGCACCTGGATTTTCTTCACCGCTCCACTCTCCAGCTGCTGAAGCTCGATGAAATTCCCCTCGTCCTCGTAAACATGCCGCTTCCAGACTTGTCCACAGAAACACCCCCCTTCATCAAGCCACTCGCTTTCACTCACCAAAATCAAACCCAAAGCCAAGCCCTCAAAGCTCACCTGATAAGCCCGCACATGATGCCAATCCGTCGTTCCCACCGCTGATCCCGAGGTCCTAAGCTCCCCTCGCTCCTCCCACGGACTCGACTTGACCAACAAGCGTGGATCGTCCGGCACTTCAAAACTCAGCAAATCATCGGAAAAACGTCGCCAAGGACCCGCCGCGCCACGCTTCAGCAAGTCCTTCTGTCTTGCCTGCGCAAGCTCCTTCGGACCAGAGGCAAATTTTTTCTCCACCTCGTCATGCCCTTTCCACAAAGCCAAGTTCTCGCGTGCCAAACGCTCTCCGCCATGTGAGAGCAGCGAGAAAGCAAGCAGCAGAAAAAAGAACAAGGGCATACTCGCCTTGCTATCACATCGCCCTGTCCAAGACAAGGTCACTCCCGCAGTTTCAGGAGACGGGGGAATTCGCTGAGGAGGAAGTCCATGTCCATGAAGGGCTCGGCGGAGACGTCACTCCAGAGCACCCGACCTTTCGGACCGACGAGGAAGGTGCCGTGCAGGGCCTTTTTCTCGAAATCATCGTAGCAGCCGTAGGCGCGGAAGCTGCCTAAATCGGGGTTGGCCACGAGATGGAAGGGAAAGCGCGCGCCGTCGGCCTCGTAGTTCTCGTGCGACTTCCGCAGTTTCTCGGGCGAGTCGGTGCTGACGGCCAGGACCGGCAAGCCCGCCGCCTGAAAGTCTTCCACCCGAGCGGCGAGAGCGTTGAGTTGTTCCGCGCAATGCAGGCAGCCGAATCCGAGGTAAAAAACGAGCACAACGGGCTTCCCTTCGTAGTCGGCCAAGCCCCGCATTTGCCCTTCTTCATCGACATGCGCGAGGGCGGCGGCTTTTTTCGGCTCCCAATGCACCGGGCCGAGCGTGTCGAGCGCCGGACGCTCTCCCAAATCATCCGCCACCGGCCAAGGGAGTCGCCAGTCATCGGGATAGGAAAGCTGCCGCGCGATCGGAGCCAGGCGTGCCAGTGGGCGCAGGTCGAGATCCGCCTCCGCCGCCAGGGGGCGCAAGGTTTCAAAGAGTTTTTGCGCTTCGTCCATCGCGTCCCGCCGCGCGAGCACCTCGATGCGCGCCGCCAGCGGCAAGACCTCACCTTTGCCTTTTTCCAAAGCCTTGCGGCTCAGCTCGTCCGCCTTTTCGGTCTCGCCCAAGTCCAAAGCGAACAAGGCCTGCGACCAGAGAGGACGGCTTCCTTTTTCGACAGCCGCGAGGGCCTCCTCCGTTTTCCCTTCCGCGGCCGCCTGCAAGCCCCGCACTTCGGCGAGTGACTTCGCCAGAGCCTCCCGCTTTTTCTTCGCCGTTTCCGCTTTCTTCTTCTCTTTTTCCTCTTTTCCCCCCTCGAACTCCGCCTCCTCGGCCTCAGCTGCTGTCACCAGTTTTGCCAGTTGCCCTTCCGCCTCCTGCAAGGCGGTGGCATCTTCCAGCGCCCAGGCCGCCAGCGCGAGAAGTCGCCAGCGTTTGCCATCTTGTTCGCGATCATCGGTGAGCTCCAGCCAAGGCGTCCCCGCCAAGTCACGCGCTTCCTCCCAGAGCTCGAATTTTTCCAGGACTTCGACGAGCCGCTCGCGACCGTATCGGTAGGAATGGGCTTTGCCGCCCAAAGTGTTCCATTTCGGATGTCGCGGGTTGGCCAGGAGACTCTTCGCCATGGCCAGGGCCGCCCGTCCTTTTCCCAAACACACCCAGTTGCGTGCCAGCCACTCGTTATTGTGCGCGTAATTGTGAATCTGGTCGGGAATGAGATACGAACGCCCCATCTCGGCATGATCCACGCGCGCCGAGGCTTCCTGTTGCCACGCGGCGTCATGATAGCGGTGTAATTTGACATAAATATGCCCCGGCATGTGCCACATGTGGGCAATCGCCGGAGCGCTGGGGCCGAGCAAGGCCGCCGAATCGACCGCTCGCTCCGCCTTCACTTTGTCCCAAAGGTGGATGCGGAAATGATGGGCGGGATGCTGCGGAGACTGCGCGAAAACCTGCTGCAACAAGGCGTCCACCGCTTCGTGACTCGTGATGGGGAGACCCTTGCCCGAAAATTGCCACATCCGCAGAGCGAGCAAAGCCTTGGCCTCAATATCATCGGGATACGCGTGGATGATCGCTTCCAGATCCTTGATCAGCTCCAGCCCGCGTTTCTTCAAATCCTTCGGTTCTTCGTCAAAAAAATCCGCCGCCGCCGCGATATACATCCGCTCGCGCTTGAGCGCCCGACCCTCCAGCTCCGATTTCTCCACCGCTTTTTCAATGAAGCCCTTCGCCCGCTTCGGATTCTCCCAGTTCGCCAGCGCCATCCCCCAATACGCCATCGCGCAGTCCGGATCATGAGCCGCGATCTGCCGGAAAGTCCGCTCCGCTTCGTAATACCAGAAGCCATGAAGCTGCCCGACGCCCTGATTGAAAAACGCTTGCCCCTGCTCCCAGCGACAAGTCACCGGAAAATCCACCTCGCCCGTGCCCACCATCAACACCGCCTCCTGACGCGGCCCTTCGTTAAAAGCCTGCCCCTGGTGCGAGTGCCCGGGCAAAACCTCTTCCCCCCCGGCCGACAGCACCAGCGATAACAGCACACAACACGTTCTCCGCATTCCCACTCCTACGACAAGCAGCCCCACGCCGCAATCTCATTCCGTCCTCCCCACGGAACGCCAAGCTCCAGCTTGGCATGCTGGTGACCAGAGAGGAGCGGCCAAGCCAAGACCGGACCTCCCTTCCCAAATTCAGAATTCCCAAGCCCGCCCGCGCCTGCTACCCCTCATCCATGCGCAGCGAAGCCATCCGCCTCCTCAAATCCCTCACCCAAGCCCACGCCGTTCCGGGTCACGAAGACGAAGTCCGCGCCATCTTCCACCAGGAACTCGCCGACAAAGACTCGTTCGGTCACGATCGCCTCGGCTCAACTTACTGCGAACTCCCCGGCTCCGGCCCCCGTATCCTCGTCGCCGGCCACATGGATGAAGTCGGCTTCCGGCTCCAGCACATCCTCCCCAACGGTTACCTCAAATTCGTCCCCCTCGGCGGCTGGTGGTCCCACAGCCTACTTTCCCAGCGCGTCGAAATCAAAACCGCCGACCAAACTAAAATCCCCGGCCTCATCGCTTCCAAACCGCCCCACTTCCTGCCCGAAAGCGAACGCTCCAAAGTCATCGACCTCGCGAATCTGTACATCGACATCGGAGCCTCCTCTCGTCAGGAAGCCGAATCCTGGGGCGTGCGCGTCGGAGACCCCATCGCCCCTCTCGGCCCCTGGACCCCCTTCCACCAGCCCGATCTCTTCGCCGCCAAGGCCTTTGACAACCGCCTCGGCATGGCCGCCGCCATCCAGCTCGGACGCGAGATCGACACCGCCGATCTTCCCTGCCAACTCATCGTCGCCGGCACTGTTCAGGAAGAAGTCGGCCTCCGCGGCGCTAAAACCCTCGCCGAAGAACTCCAACCCGACCTCGTCCTCATCCTCGAAGGCCCGCCCGCCGACGACACCCCGGGCATGCCGCCCTACGAATGCCAGGGCGCGCTCGGCCAAGGCGTGCAAATCCGCCTCCAGGACCCCTCCGCCATCATGAACCCCCGCCTCGCCCGCTTCGTCCAGGACCTGGCGGAAAGCGAAGGCATCCCCCACCAAGTCACCGTCCGCCACAGCGGCGGCACCGACGCCGGTTCCTTCAACACCGCCCTCAACGGCCTCCCCTGCCTCGTCCTCGGCACCCCCGCCCGCTACATCCACTCCCACCACGCCCTCATCAACATCAACGACCAAATCAGCCACCTCATCCTCCTCAAATCCCTCCTCAAAAAACTCACCCCCGCCACCGTCAACTCCTTCACAAACTACCAATAACTCATAACAATTAACCAATAAGCCCTTCATGCGCTACCTCGCTTTTCTCCGCGAACTCCGCATCCCGGCCCTCATCGGCCTGGCTTGCCTCGGCGCCTTCCTTGCCCTCATCCCCGCCTGGCTCCCCAACAAACCCCACCTCCCTCTCGAACAACACTCCATCGAGATCCTCCAGGTCGCCTTCCTCACCGGCTCCGCCATCCTCTTCTTCGCCGCCGTCAGCCACACCGGACGCTACCGCCCCGCCTACCTCGTCATGGGCTACGTCAGCTCCGCCGCCGTCCTCGCCGAAGTTGCCGACGGCACCCAGCGCCTCTGGGGTTGGACGCTCCAGCTCCAACACCTCGCCTACCTCCCCCTCGCCCTCGCCGCCTTCATCCTCCTCAAAAACCTCAAAATCTGCTCCTTTTACCTCCGCATCCTCTCCCGCCGCGCCTCCGCCGGCATCCTCGCCACCGCCCTTCTCATCAACT
>JBNNED010000185.1:0-4767 GCA_050285825.1 Verrucomicrobiales bacterium
GCGCGCCAGAGGATTTCGTTGAGGCAGTGGTCGGTGGTCGTGGTGAGGACGGCGGTGCGCATTTGGTAGGGGAGACGGCGGAAATGCCAGTCGGCCTGGAGGGCTTTGCCGAGGACTTGGAAGCCGGAGATGAAGTCATCGGTGCCGACTTCCATGGGAGCGGTGTCGATTTCGAGGCGGGCGTAGAAGCGGCCACGGTCGCGGTCGGTGAATTGGTTGAATTCGACGAGGTTGGCGTTGTATTCGGAGGCGTAGCCGGCGATGCGGGCGACGAGTCCGGGTTTGTCGGGACAGGAGAGTTTGAGGATGAGGCCGTCGTTCATGGCTTTTTGTTAGCGGATGGGGGCGGGGAGGGAAGGAGAAAGTGGGGGAGGGTGAGGAGGCTCGGTAGGAGCGGACTAAAGTCCGCGCTCCGTTCCGCTTATTGGCGGCCCATGAGGCGGGCGACGATTTCCGGGGTGATGGTGAAGGTTTGGGTCGCGGAGGGGGTGAAGTTTTGGCCTTGGTTGATGAGGTATTCGAAGGCTTTGACGGGTTTGACGCCGGGGACTTCGGACATGAGGTAGACGCGGACGGTGAGGGCTTCCTGTCCGGTGCCGCCGGGGATGTTTTTGATTTTGAATTCGATTTGGTTTTCGCCGTCGCGCGCTCCGCCGATAACGACTTCGGAGGCCTGGGTGTTTTGGAAGAGGTGTCGGCTGAGGCGATTGACCTGGACGGTGACTTCGCGGCCGGGGCAGTAGGCGTAGACTTTGGCGATGTAGGGGACGGGGCCGGTGAGGGTGACGCCGGGGCGGGGGAGGGTGCCGTCGGGCATGAAGTCGGGTTGGTTGATGTAGGAGTTGTCTCCGTTGACGATGGCCTGGCGGACGGCGGGGAGGGCGGAGAGGTTGATGAACTCGGAGAGGGCGTATTTCCAGGTGGAGCCTTCTTTGAGGAAGGAGACGACGAGGAGGTTGTCGGTGGGCTCGCCGCCGACGCCGAAGTCGACTTTTCCGAAGTAGATGGCTTTGGCGGTGGGGCCTTTGACGCGGATGGAGAGGGCTTTGAGTTTGCGGATGTCGGGGGGGGCGACGGGGAGGTCGAAGACGTTGGCGGGGAACTGGCGGCGTTCGGAGTAGGCGCGGTTGCGGATTTCGATCTGGCGGTGGTGGGCGGTGAATTGCTGCCAGCGGCGGGCGTCTTTGTTGATCATGGCCTGACGCCACTGGTGGTAGGAGTTTTCGATCGTTTGGCGATCGGGGTTTTGCTGGGCTTGACTTGTGAGGGGAAGGAGGGTCAGGATGAGGAGAAGCAAGGAGAGTGGTTTGATGATCATGGGGGGAGTTTGCATAAGGTGATGGATTTTTCGATCAACAAATGCGGGCTTTTTCGATGGGGGATCGGGGAACTCCGGGCTGATGTGAGTTTTTTTGAACGATGGAGAGTCCGATACAGATGACGAATTTCGCGGAAGCACGGGAGCGGGAGTTGCTGCAGGGGGCGCACAGTTATGTTTATGCGCGGACGCCGGAGGGGGAGTTGCAGGCGCATGTTTTTTTCCCGCCGGAGCATTCGGCGGTGTCGAGTCGGGTTCCGGCGGTGGTGTGTTTTCACGGGGGCTTGTGGGATATTTCTGCTGCGACGCAGTTTGTCCCGCAGTGTCATGAGCTGGCGGCGCGGGGCATGGTGGCGGTGGCGGTGGAATACCGGTGTTTTCAGAAGCACCGGACGAATCCGCTGGATGCGGTGGCGGATGCGCGCATGGCGATGGGGTTCGTGCGGGAGAATGCGGAGGTGCTGGGGATCGATGTGAACCGGGTGGTGGCGATGGGCGCGGGTTCGGGAGCGCATTTGGCGGCGAGTGTGACTTTGTCGAAAGAAGGAGACGAGGCGGAGCTGGCGATGGTGCGTCCGAATGCCTTGATTTTGTTCAGTGCGGTGACGGATGTGTGGAAGAAGGGGGTGGGAATGGACTTGTTCCCGAGTGAGAAGGAGGCCAAGCAGGCGAGTCCGGTGCATCAATTACCACAGAAAGGGCTGCCTCCGTGCCTGCTTTTCCACGGGCGGGGAGACCGCGTGGTGCCCTTCGAGCAGAGTGTGCGCTTTCAAAAGATGTATCGCAAGAAACGCAACGAGTGCGAGTTGGTCGCTTTTTCCAATGCCGATCACGCGTTTTTTAATTTCAACGTGAATCAGGATTTTTATCGGGCCACGATGGGTTCGGTGGATGCTTTTTTGTGCGGGCTGGGCTATCTGGAGCCGCTGCCGGAGGACGAGGATTATTGATTTTGCGCTTTCGGCGACTTCTTAGGGGCTTGCGTGTCTCCGGAGAGGTGGCATGATCCGGGCATGAGCGCATTGCAGTTTCATCCGATTGAGGAGATTTTAGAGGACATGAAGGCGGGTCGCCTGGTCCTGGTGGCGGATGAGCCGGGCCGGGAGAACGAGGCGGATCTGGTGGGGGCGGCGCAGTTTGCGACTCCCGAGATGATTGCCTTTATGGCGTCACAAGGGCGGGGTTTGATTTGTGCGCCGATCACCGGTGAGCGGGCGCGGGTGCTGGATTTGCCTCAGATGGCGCGGCGGAATCGCGAGGGCCAGAAAACGGCCTTCACGGTGAGTGTGGATGCGGCGGAGGGGGTGACGACGGGGATTTCGGCGGCGGATCGGGCGCGGGCCGTGCGCTTGCTCGCGGATGAATCGGCGGGAGCCGAGGCGCTGGTGCAGCCGGGCCATATTTTTCCGCTGCAGGCGATGGAAGGGGGCGTGCTGCGTCGGGCCGGGCATACGGAGGCGGCGGTGGATTTGGCGCGGATGGCGGGGCTGGAGCCGGCCGGGGTGATTTGCGAGGTGATGTATGAGGATGGGACGATGGCGCGGGTCGGGGACCTGGGCGAGTATCAGGCGGAGTTCGGCTTGAAGGCTTGCACGATCGCGCAGTTGATTGAATACCGGAGGCGCTCGGAGATGCTGGTGACACGGGAGGAGTCGATCAAGTTACCGACGGAGTTTGGTGATTTTACCTGTCATTTGTATCGGGTGAAGGGCGATGGTTCGGATCATCTGGCTTTGGTGCGGGGGGAGATTGATCCGGAGAAGCCGGTGACGGTGCGCGTGCATTCGGAGTGTCTCACGGGCGATGTTTTTGGTTCGTGTCGATGTGATTGCGGGGAACAACTGCATGCGGCAATGACGCGGATCGCGGCGGAGGGAGGCGTGTTGTTGTATCTGCGACAAGAGGGGCGCGGGATTGGGCTGGCGGCGAAGTTGAAGGCCTACAAACTGCAAGAGGCGGGCCTGGACACGGTGGAGGCCAACGAAAAGCTGGGCTACGGAGCGGATTTGCGGGAGTATGGCACGGGCGCGCAGATGCTGGCGGATGTGGGGGTGCGGAAAATCCGTTTGCTGACGAATAATCCGAAGAAAGTGGTGGGGCTGGAAGGTTACGGGCTGGAGATCGTCGAGCAGGTGCCGCTGAAGATCGAGGCGAATGAGCACAACCGGAGCTATCTCGATACCAAGAAACTCCGGATGGGGCACTTGTTGTGAGGTTTTGGAGTGGGGAGTAGGATTTAGGATTTAGGATTTAGGGTTTTCTCCCGCCGCTTCCTTTTTAAGGAGGTGTTCTAGGTAGAAGGGGGCGAAGGGGATGAGGGAGCAGAGGAAGGCGAAGGCGGCGCGCTTGAGGGGCCAGCGGCGTTGCCGCCAGGTGACGATGAGGGCGGCGACGAAGAGGACGAAGAGGACGCCGTGGATCATGCCGGGGGTGCGGATGGCTTCGGCGTGGCCGAGGATGCGTTTTTCGTAGATCGCGGCGTAGAGGAGGTAGAGGTAGGAGAGGGCTTCGGCGAGGCTGATGAGGCGGAGGCTGTTGAGGCTGGTATGAGTCATGGGTCGGGCGCAGAATAGGGGCTTTCGGGGGCGGGTCAATTTTTTGCGTGGCAGGCTTTGATAAAGGAGGGTGGGGTCGGGCGTAGCTTGTAGGGCGCGTGGTCGTCTTTTTGCTGATGAAAAAATTTTTGTTACTGGCTTGGGTTGGTGTGGGAGCGGTTCTTTCGGGCGCGGAGCCTCTGGAGTTGGCGCGTTGGGCGGGAGAGGGCTTTGAGACGCCGGTGAGGCGGGAAGTGGTGGACGAAGCGGCTTTTGCCGAGTGGGTGGGTGGCGAGGAAAAGCGGATTGTGAAGGCGGCCGGAAAGCGCTCGACAGAGCCCGGCTGGGTCTTGTGGACGCGGGAGTCGGGGCCGGGGCACGCCGCCTTGCTTTTTGGGGACACGGCGGAGCCGGGGGCGCGGCATGTGCGCTTTGGCTTCACGGAAGAACTGCCGGTGGGTTCGGTTTTGGTGAGTGGCGGAGGAAAATTATCGGTGCTGAAGGAGGGGGTGGCGTATCCGGGTGATTTGGGCAATGAGGATCACTGGCTGGCGGCGGAGCGGGTGGAGGGCGCGGGGGAAGTCGGGGCGGGAGAGTTGGCGCTGTGGGTCTTGCCGCCGGAGATGAAGACGCGGGCCTTGCGTTTTACGCATGTTGCGGCCTTGACAGATACGACTTATGCGGGGCGCCTGGGCGGAGTCATGGTGTTGCCGGAGCGGTGGGAGAATGTGGCGGGGCGCGCGGTGGCTTCGGCGAGTGTGGCGAATGAGAAGGCGAGAGCTTTGGTGAATGGAGCGCATGATATGTGGGGGGCGTGGGCGACGCAGGAGAAGGGGAAGTTCGAGCCGGAGGAGGCGGTGATTTCAGCGGAAAACCCGGCCTGGGTGACTTTGGCCTGGCCGGAGGAAGTGGAGG
>JBNNED010000186.1:0-5283 GCA_050285825.1 Verrucomicrobiales bacterium
TGCGCCGTTTCGAGAATGACGGGGGCTTCGCCGGGATGGGTGGCGAGACGGGCTTCGGCGGCCAGCCAGGCCACGGCGCCGTGGGGTTCGAGGATGTAGCCGGTGGCGGCGCGGATGCGACGGATGGTTTCGCGCGTCTGCTCGTCGGTGAAGGAGTAACCGGCGATCTGGCGGCTCATCGCGGCCCACTCGGAGCCGTAGAGGTTTTCCATGCGGGCGAAATTGCTCGGGGCGCCGACGTCCATGGCGTTCGAGATCGTCGCCTGGCTCGGGCGCGGTTGGTAGTGACCGGTTTCGAGGTATTTAGGGACGACGTCGTTGATGTTGGTGGCGGCGACGAAGTGGCGCACGGGGAGCCCCATGCGACTGGCGAGGAGGCCGGCGGTCAGGTTGCCGAAGTTGCCGCTGGGGACGACGAAGGTCGGCTCGGTGCCGGCGGAGAGTTGTCGGGCCGCCTCGAAGTAGTAAAAGCTTTGCGGGATCAGGCGGGCGATGTTGATGGAGTTCGCCGAGGTGAGGTTGAGGCGCTGGGAAAGCTCGCGATCGAGGAAGGCGGCTTTGACGAGGGCCTGGCAATCATCGAAGGTGCCGTCGATTTCCAGGGCGCTGATGTTGTGGCCGAGGGTGGTGAGTTGTTTTTCCTGGAGGCCGCTGACTTTTCCTTTCGGGTAGAGGATGATGACGCGGGTGCCGGGGACTTGGTGGAAGGCGCTGGCGACGGCTCCGCCGGTGTCTCCGCTGGTGGCGACGAGAACGGTGAGTTCGCCTGCGTCATCACGGGTCAGCCAGGCCATGAGCCGGGCCATGAAGCGGGCGCCGAAGTCTTTGAAGGCCAGGGTCGGACCGTGGAAGAGCTCGAGAACGTGGATGTCTTGCTCTTGTTTCGGCGGGGTGACGAGCGGGGCGGGGAAATCGATGGCGTCGTGAACCATGGAGCGGAGTTCGTCTTCGGGAACCGCGCCTTGGAGGAAGTGGGAGACGATCTGGTAGCCGAGCTCGGCGAAGGACCAATCCCGCCATTGATCCCAGAAAGAATCGGGAAGCGGCGGAAGTTCTTTCGGCATGTAAAGGCCGTTGTCGGCGGGAAGAGATCGGATGACGGCTTCCTTGAGGTCGACGAAGGTGCCGGGGTTTTTGGTGCTGAAAAAAGTCTGGGCCATGGCGCTTGCGGGGGGAAGGTGCCGAAGGAGCCGACGCGCGGCAAGTTTTTTTCCCCGTCGGGCGGGGGGGATTTGCGGGAAGGCGGGTTCAGGCGCTGGCGAGTCGATCGAGAACCCAGGCGTATTCGGAGGTGATCTGGCTGGTGAGGTCCTGTTGCAGGCTTTCGGGGAGGACGCCCCAGGTGTAGGTCTCGATTTCCAGATGCGGGCAGAGCTGGGGCGATTGGCGGAGGCAGGCGATGGCCTCGGCGGCGTGGTCGAGGGTGGAGGCGAGGGGGCTGAGCGGGCTTTGGTAGAGGGGGATGTGGAAGTGGACGCGGCCTTCCTGTTGGGCGGAGAGATCGATTCGGCCCGCCTCGCGCGCGGCGAGAAAATCGGGGAGATCGGGGAAGCGGGTGAGCGCGCCCTCGTGGTTTTTGAGAATGACCTGGTGGAAGTAAGTCGGTTCGTCGAAGCGGGCGATGGCGCTGAGTGACTCGGCGGCTTGCGGATCGAAGGAAAGGGCGTTGGAGAGGTGGAGCTTGGAAATGCGGATGCCAGCCGCGCTCAGGGCCTGCAGGGAGTGGGCGCAGTCGTCGAATTCGAGGGCGAAGTGGCAGGTGTCATAATTGAGTCCGATGCGTCGCTGGATGAGTTCGTCATCGCCAGCGTGGGCGCGGAGGCGCTCGAAAAAAGCGAGGCTTTCGGCGGTGTTTTCGAAGTGGCCGAGCGGTTCGGGTTCGAGTCCGAGATGGAGGTCTTTGCCGGTTTTTTGCGCGAGTTCTTCGATGTGGTGGGCGCAGCGGGTGAGGTTTTCGAGGATGGCTGATTCGTCAGGCTCGAAGGTCTTGTGCGAGCCGGGCAGTGTGGAGACCGAGCCGCCGGAATCGGCCGGGCAGAGCGCGGCGATAATGGTGAAGAGCTGCTGCGTGTAGGCGAGGCGCTCCGGCGTGGTCCAGTCGGGCTGGAACACTTTTTCCTTCACCCGCGTGCCGTGGAAGGCACCGTAGGGAAAGCCGTTGATGGTGAAGACGTAGCAATTTTCCGCCGCCAGCCAGTCTTGGAAAAGCGGGAGGGCGTCGCCGGTGAGAAGTTCCTCGGCGGCGCGGGCGGAGAGGCGCAGGCCGATGGCGTAAGGGGCCTCGGGGGCGAGTCGGCCCAGCGCGCGCAGGCGGTCACGCACGGCGAGGACGTGCTCTTGGAGCGCCGCGAAGGTTTCGGGCCAGCTTTCGGCGGGATGGATATTCGTGCAGTAGGCGAGGTGGTTGCGGTCGGTGATCTTCATCGGCTCTGCCGTCAGTTTGAACCCGATTGGCAAAAGGGAAAGGGGGAATGCGGCCACTTGTGAAATTTTTCACAAAGTGATTGAGAGTCGCGCGCGAGCCGTTATGCTGTCGGCGTCAAGCTATGGAGACCCAAGACCCCACGCTCGCCCACGCGGCCTACGATTCCAAGATCGAGGGCAATGTCATTTTCACCCGGGTTGATGCGGCGATCAACTGGATGCGCAAAAACTCGCTCTGGCCGATGCCGATGGGCCTCGCCTGCTGCGCGATCGAGCTCATGGCGACCGCTTCCGCGCGTTTTGACATTTCCCGCTTCGGGGCCGAAGTCATGCGCTTTTCTCCCCGGCAGTCCGACGTCATGATCGTGGCTGGCACGGTGACTTATAAGATGGCTCTGGCCGTGAAACGCATTTGGGATCAGATGCCGGAGCCGAAGTGGTGCATCGCGATGGGCGCCTGTGCGTCGAGCGGCGGAATGTATCGCAGCTACGCGGTCTTGCAGGGGATTGACCGCCTCATTCCGGTCGATGTTTACATTTCCGGCTGCCCGCCGCGCCCCGAGGCCTTGATCGAAGGCTTGATGAAACTGCAGGAGAAAATCGAAGCCGAGCAGTCGACGGACGCTCAGCTGAAGGAGCCCGCCGAAGTGGCGAAGGGCTGAGGGAATGAACCCGCGTAGATTGAAAGGATGAGCGTGAGCGACGATTTGCAAAAGCTGAAAAAAGAACTCGGCGAGGGTCTTCTCGCGGAAAAGGAATTTCGCGGCGAACAGACCATTACGGTCGCACTGGCCGAGCTTCACCGCACGCTGGCTTACTGCGAAAAAGAACTGGGTTACGATTTTCTGGTCGATGTTTCCAGCCTTGATCATTTCGGCGAAGAACCGCGCTTTGAAATGGTTTACGAGCTGGCGACCATCGATGATCGCAAGCACCTGCGCGTGAAAGCGCCCGTCGCGGAAGACGAGGAGGTCCCGAGCGTGGTCTCGCTTTGGGCGACCGCCGACTGGCACGAGCGCGAGGTTTACGACATGATGGGGATTCGTTTCAAGAACCACCCCGATCTGCGCCGCATTCTCATGTGGGAAGGCTATCCCTTTTTCCCGCTCCGCAAGGACTTCCCCCTCGCGGGCAAGGAAACCGAGATGCCGGACGTGGCCTTCACCGGTGTCGCGCCGCTCGAAGGCGGGCCTTTCGTGACCAAGCCCGGCACGGACCGCCAGTCCGGTGAGCCGCGGGCGAAGGGGGAGAGTTAAAGCCCCGTGAATGTTCACTTTGAACCGATCCGCCCTTGCGAAGGGGCGGGGGAGAGAGTAGAGGAGGGGTCTTGAAATCATTCAGTTGGACACTCGCTCTCCGCTATCTCAATCCGCTGCGGACCTTCGTTTCGGTCATCACCCTGATCTCTTTGATGGGCGTGGCATTCGGCGTCATGGTGCTCATCGTGGTGCTCTCGGTGCACGCCGGATTCGAGCGGAATCTCAAGGAAATCCTCCTCGGCTCGTCGCCGCACGTCCAGATCCGGCCGAATGGTGCCTATGCCGGCTTGGAAAACTGGCAGGTCATGGAGAAAGAGCTGGCCGCCGAGCCCAAAGTGACCGGCGCTTACGCTTTCATCGAGGGCTACGTCCTCATGGACTCGAAGAACTGGCAGCAGCCGGTCTCGTTCCGCGCCGTCAACACGGAAGACGAAGCGGAAATCGCATCGCTTGACGACTTGCTGGATCGCGAAAACTTCCCGGAAAGTCGCACCGACATGGGCTTGGACGACTACGTGGTCGTGTCCAAGCAGTTGGCCGAGGCGATGCGCGTGCAGGTGGGCGAGAAAATCCGGGTCATTGCCGCGAAGAATCTCGAAGGCCTGATGGAAGTGATGAGCCTGCGCGAGCAGGAGCGGGCCTACCAGGCTTACCCGGAGTCGATTCAAGCCTTCGAAAGTCGCATCGGGGAGCTCATCGAGGTCGGGGGTGGACGCGAGAGCGGGCCGGTGGAGGGGCTTGATGAAGCGTACCGCCTGCTGCAGGCACTCCTGCCCGGACCCAACGGGGAGGAGGGTAAAGCGATGCGATTTGGCGAAAAACGACTCGTCGATTCCATCCTGGCGCGTCTCAATGATTTTGAGAAAAAAGAGGGACGCTATCACTTCCCCGACGGCACCTTGGAGGGCATCCGCACGGACCTCAAAGCGCTGAAAGAAATCGACTTACAGCAGGAAGACGCCGAAGCCCTGGGCAATCTCGACCAATTCGTCCTCCCGAAGGAACTCACCGTCTGGGGCGTTTACCACGATGTGCGCCGCGCGACCGGTCCCTCGCTTTTCGTCCCCCTGAACGTCGGGCAAGAGCTCAAAGGCCTGCAAGGCACCGTCGAAGCCGTCGGTTTGCGCGTGGAAGACCCCTACCACGTGCGGGAAACGACCGACTACCTGCGCGGTAAGCTTGGCGAGGAATGGTTCGTCAGCGACTGGATGGAGCAGCACCAGGCGCAGTTCCAATTGGTGAAAACCGAGCGCCTCATGACCAGCTTCGCCCTCTCCTTCATCATGATTCTCTCCGCCTTCTCGATCATGGCCGTCATGTACACCGTCACGGTCCAGAAACGGCAGGAAATCGGGGTCATGAAAGCCCTCGGCGCGCGGCCTTCGCAAGTCGTGCGCGTCTTCGTTTACCAAGGGCTCATCGTCGGCGTCTTCGGCGCGCTCTTCGGCGTCGCACTCGGCCTCCTCGTCATCCACTTCCGCAGCCAGATTCAAGTCGGCATGCGGGCCTTCGGCTTCGATCCCTTCCCGGCGGACTTCCAGGGGATGAGCGAAATTCCAGCCCTCATCAACCCGGGCGTCATCACCCTGGTCTCCTTCGT
>JBNNED010000187.1:0-2635 GCA_050285825.1 Verrucomicrobiales bacterium
CAAAGGGCTGGCGGGCCATTCCGATGCCGACGTGCTCTCCCACGCCATCGCCGACGCCCTCCTGGGCGCGCTCGGCCTCCCGGACATCGGCCACTATTTTCCGCCCGGAGATCCCGCCTGCAAGGACATTTCCTCGCTGAAAATCCTCGAAAAATGCCGCGAACTGGCTGCCGAAGCCGGCTTTGCCATCGCCAACATCGACAGCTCCCTCATCGCCGAAGCTCCAAAAGTGCTGCCGCACGCCGAAGCGATGAAAGCGGCCATGAGCCAGGCTCTCGGTATCGCAGCCAGCCAGATCGGGATCAAAGCGACGACAAACGAAAAAATGGGCTTTGTCGGTCGCGAAGAAGGGATCGCCGCCATGGCGACCTGCGCCCTCACCCGTTGAAACCGCGACCATGCCCGCCCCGAAACCGGTCGAAGAACCGCACAAGGAACTGCGCTTCACGCGTGTGCGCCAGGCCCAACTTTTTTTCGTCCTCACGGCGGTCTGCCTCGTCGTGGCGCTCCTCATTTTCCTCAGTCTGGGCAACCCTTCGCTGAGCTGGTGGATGGTCCTGCTGCCCCTCCTCCCTGCCGCCCTGAGCGCGCGGATCGCCCTGCACTGCACGCGGCACGCCTACCTCATCCTCACACCACTGGGCATCGAAATCTTCCCCTTCCGCCAGCCCGAAAAAAACCTACAAGTCCGCTACTGGTCGGAGTTCGCCGCCGCCGACTTCAGCGAGGATCTCTCGCGCCTGACCCTCCATTTCAACGCCGAAAAATCGGCCGGACTTGTCCTTTCCCTCGCTCCGCTGGCCGAGACGCAGCGGGAGCTCCTCGAAAAAGCGCTCGTCGCTCGTCTGGCACAAGTGCGGAAAGAAAATTAAGCGCCACAGCCATTTTTTTCTAAGGATTTTCGAACGATATCGTTTGCCCAGTCTGCACATGACTAGCAAACACGTAAGCCCACTGATCGTTCTGGCCGCCGCCGCCAGCCTGCCAGCTCAGGAACTTCTTGAGGAAACCATCGTGACCGCCGCCCGCAGCGAGAGCGAGCTGGCCGAGACGCCCTACACCGCGAGCCTCATCGACAGCGCTTTTTTACGTGAAGAATCGATCCGCAGCGTTCCCGACGCCCTGCGCGAGAGTCCCGGCGTTCTCATTCAAAAAACAGCTTACGGCCACGGCTCGCCCTTCATCCGCGGCTTCACCGGTCGCCAAAACCTCCTTCTCGTCGATGGCGTGCGCATGAATAACTCGACTTGGCGCAGCGGCCCGATCCAATACTGGAACACCTTTGATTCCCAGTCACTTGCCCGCCTCGAAGTCATCAAATCCCAGGGCTCCGTCCTCTACGGCTCCGACGCCATCGGCGGCACCGTCAACCTCATTACGAAAGACACGGGCTTCCGCGACGCCGAAGCCGGTTTTTACCAAAACGGCTCACTCCATTACCGCTTTGACACCAATTCCGATTCCCACCTCGGCCACCTCCGCCAAAGCATCGGCTCCGGCGGAAAGTGGGGCCTCTCGTTCGGCCTTTCCGGGAAGGATTTCGGCGACATCAAGGATGACGGGGTCGGGCGCATGACCAACACGGGCTACCAGGAGGAAGGGCTCGATCTCAAAGTGCAAGCCGCCCTTTCCGAGTCCGCGACCCTGACCTTCGCCCACAGTTACCTCAACCAGGACGGGATCAACCGCTGGCACACCACCGCCGACAACCCCGGCTGGATTCACGGCAGTCACGTCGCCGCGCCCGGCAGTGATCTCAACCGCCTCTACGACCAGGAACGCTCCCTGAGTTACCTGCGACTCGACGACGTGGATTCGCCTCTCGCCTGGATCAACAACTGGTCGGCGACCCTTTCCTTCCAGCGTTCCTGGGATTCCGAAGACCGCACGCGCTCGAGCGGTCAACGCGACCAGAAACACATCGACACCGACACCTACGGCTTCACTTTCCAAGCCGAATCCGACCTCGCCGGTGGCAACCTGCTCTGGGGCACGGATTATTATCAGGACGAGATCAACAGCGAGGGCTACCGCGACGGCGCGCCGCGTCCCTCGAACCGCCCGGTGGCCGACGACTCGCAATACCAGTCGCTCGGGATTTTCGGCTCTTGGGAAAAGCGCCTCAGCGACGACTTCCTCCTCACTGCTGGTGCGCGCTACACTTACATCAAAGCCGAGTGGGAAGGCTACCGCCCCGATGGAGCCAGCGTGGATCAACCCGGTGACAACTCCTGGGACAACCTCTCCTTTAACCTGCGCGGTCTTTACGATCTCAACGACTGCTGGGGCGTTTACGGCGGGCTCTCCCAGTCCTTCCGCGCGCCCAATATCAGCGACCTCACCGGCTCGACCTACGCCTTGAACGGCCTCAGCGCTTCCGGCTCACCCAACATCGACCCCGAAGAATACCTCACCGCGGAAATCGGCACCCGCTACACCACGGACAAAGCCTACGTGAACCTCGCCTTCTTCCACACCTGGGTCGATGAGGCCATCACGAGCGTGGACGACGGCTCCGGCGGCCTCCAAGCGGTCAACGCCCAGGACGGCTACGTTTACGGCGTGGAAGCCGAAGGCGTTTGGCAATTTCGCCCGCAATGGGAAGTGCGCGCCACGGCTGCCTGGCAGGATGGCA
>JBNNED010000188.1:0-8139 GCA_050285825.1 Verrucomicrobiales bacterium
GTGGCATCGTCCTTGTATTCCATGCGCAAGACATTCTCCCGCTCCGTCGGGAACAACTTTTTCGCCTTCCCCTCATAAATCGCTTCCATGCCCGTTCCTAAAGCGCCCCGCCGCGCTTGCCAATCCCAAAGAACTCAGCCCACGAATTTCACCGGCGCCGGAGGCATCGCCGCGAGAAATTTCTTCCCGTAGTGCTTGGTCGCCACCCGGTTATCAAGAATGACGACCATCCCCTCGTCCTTTTCCGAGCGGATCAAGCGCCCCACGCCCTGCCGCAGCTTCAAAATGGCCTCCGGCACCGAGTAATCCATGAAGGAATTTCCCCCCGCCGCCTCGATTTCCTCCAGGCGCGCCGCCGTCAGCGGATGATCCGGCACGGCGAAGGGCAGGCGCGTGATGATGACGTTGCCCAGCGCCTCCCCCGGCACATCCACCCCCGCCCAGAAGCTATCCGTTCCGAACAAGACCGAGTGCACGTCCTTGCGAAACACCTCCACCATCCGCTGCCGCGACAAACCCGAGCCCTGAACGAGCAGGCGCCAGCCATGTTCGTCGAAAAAATCCTCCATTTCCTCCGCCACGGACTTCATCAGGCGGTAACTGGTGAACAGGACGAAGGCGCGCCCCTCGGTTTTGATCAAGACCCGTTCGATCCAATGCACCAGCATCTCCTCGTAGTTGCTTTCGCGCGGATCGGGCATCGATTTGATCACGAAAATCTCCATTTGCTTCGCGTAATCGAAGGGACTCCCGATCATGAGTGGCTTGACCTCTTCCGCCCCGATGCGCTCGCGGAAATAGCCCAGTTTCGGGTCGCCCACCCCCAGCGTCGCGCTCGTCATGATGCAGCTCCGCCCCTCCCCGAACAAAATGGGACGCAGCCGCGCCGCCACATTGATCGGAGCCGCCCGCAAGGTGTAAGCCGTGCCGTCCTGACCGCCCTTTTCCACCCAGTAAACCGAATTTTCATCCTCCTGATCGAGGAAAAGACGCAGGCTGCCCTGAGCCTCGCGCAAGCGCCGCGCGCCGTCCCGCAACTCCGCCCGCCGCGTCTCGTTTTCCTCGTCTTCCGCCGCCTCCTCGATCGCTTCCCAACAATCGCGGAGAGGTTCCGCCAGAGTATTTTCCACCAATTCGGCCTCCCGCACGCGACTTTCCCGCCCGTAGGCCCCGAAATTCACGGCCTCTCCCACGGCGGCGAAAAAGCCATCCATTTCCCCCAGCAAGCGCTCCACCGCCAACATCGCCTCCGTGGCCCGCGCCGTTTTGAGCACCCCTTTGCGGGTGCGCGGGTGATAAAGTCGCTGCACATCGAAGCGCAGTCCCAACTGGCTCATTTGCAAGCCCAACTGCATCGCCGCGACGCTCTCCAAGGTGTGCGCTTCATCAAAAATGACGAAATCATTCGGCATCAAATACCCCCCGTGCCCCTCCTCCCCCAAAGTCTCGGCCGGATCCAGAAGCGAGAAAAACAAGGTGTGATTCAGTACCAGCACCTCCGCCGCCTGCGCCCGCTTGCGCGCCTCCTGGAAAAAGCAATTTCCGCGCGGTCCGCAGGTCTTCTGCGTGCAGATGTGCGACTCACTGCACACTTGCAGCCAGACTTTCATCGAGGGTTGAAAATCGAGATCACTCAGCGTGCCGTCCGCCGTCCCCTCCGCCCACTCCCAGATGCGCGTCATTTCCTCCCGCTCGGAAGTGGTGAACAAATCGCCCACCTGATCCATGGCCAGACGCAGTCGCCGCGGGCAAAGGTAGTTCTTCCGCCCCTTCAGCAAAGCCGCGGTGAAGTCCCGCCCGAGCAGTTTTTGCACAATGGGGATGTCCTTCAGCATCAACTGCTCCTGCAAATTGATGGTGTGCGTCGAGATGAGCGCTTTCCGGTCTTTATCGAGGGCGTGACTAATCGCCGGGATGAGGTAGGCCAGCGATTTCCCCACCCCCGTGCCCGCCTCGACGACCAGCGAGCCTTCCTCCTCCAGTGCCTGCGCCACGGCTCCCGCCATCTCCTGCTGTTCCGCGCGAAATTCGAAATCGGGCGACTTCGACAAGAGCCCCTCTGCCGAAAAAATCCGGCGCATCTCATCAGCAAACAATCCTCCTTCCCGAAGCGAAATCACACCCGCTTTTACGTCAAAATCACCATAAAACGAGCGCGAAAAGAGACTTCCCGCCGATTCGCGGGTTCCATCAGGCGGTCAAGCTCCCTACCGACAATGGCTTGCCTCATTCAGCGCCCTTGAAAAAGCCGCTTCACAAAAGACGTATCAGCCACCACCTTTCGCCCCGGTTTTCCGCCTTATCACGCACCATGAGCCGCCTCATCCGACTCCTCATCCCCGTCATCGTCATCGTCCTCTCCTACGCTGGCTATCGCTGGCTTTCGTACAAAGAACCCATCCCCAAACGGGAGCGCCCGCCCCGCGCCAGCGTCCTCGCCGAAGGGAGAGTTCTCACGCGCGAGAACTTCACCATCACCATCGAGTCCCAGGGCATCGCCCGCGCGCACAACGAAACCGCCCTCACCCCGCGTGTCAACGGTCGCATCCTGAGCGTCTCCCCCCTCTTCGAGAACGGGGCTTTTTTCAAAGAAGGCGACGTCCTCATCGAACTCGACCCCACCGACTTCGAGGCCGCCGTGGCCAGCGCCGAGGCCCGTCTCGCCAGCGCCCAGGCCAGCCTCGCCCAGGAAGAAGCCCGCGCCGAACAGGCCCTCCTCGACTGGGAAGATCTCGGCTACACCGAGCCACCCAGCGACCTCGTCCTGCGCAAGCCCCAGCTGAAGCAAGCCCACGCCGAGGTCAAAGCCGCCGAAAGCCAACTCACCGACGCCCGCAACGAGCTTGAACGCACGAAAGTCCGCGCGCCCTACGACGGCCGCGTCCGCTCCCGCCTCGTCGGCCTCGGCCAATCGGTGAGCTCCGGCACCACCCTGGGTGAGATTTTTTCGACGGACTCCGCCGAAATCCGCCTCCCTCTCTCCGCCCGCCAATTCTCCCGCCTCGACCTTCCCGCGACCGAAGCCGACCCGCCGCTTCCCGTCACCCTCACCGACGCCCTCCTCGACGAAGAACCCGCCACCTGGGAGGCGCAGATCGTGCGCAGTGAAGGCGTGCTGGACGAAAAATCGCGCAAGCTCTTCGTCATCGCCCGCGTCGAAGACCCTTTCGGCCTCCGCAAGGACGGCCCGACGATGAAAATCGGCCAACCCGTCCGCGCCAGCATCGCCGGAAAGGACATCGAAAACGTCTTCGTCGTCCCCCGTTCCGCCCTGCGCAGTCCCACCGAGATCATCGTCGTCAACCCCGAGGACTCCCGCCTCACCCGCCGCGTTGTCATGCCGGTTTGGAATGACGAAGAACGCCTCATCATCCGCGACGGCCTCGAAGAAGGCTGGACCCTCGTCACCTCCAAACTCAGCACCGCTCCGAACGGGGCGCTCGTCGAGTTCACGAACGATCCCGCCCAGGTCGCGAGTTCCTCGGAAAATGAGGAGAAAAGCGACGAAGCGGTCCAATAAGCCTTGCAAAAGGTGCCCGGCGGGCGCATCCATTCCATAGCCCGCCCTATGGTCGCCCAGCTCAAACGTTCCTATCTGCGACTTGTCCGCAAAGCCTACCGCTACCTGCGCCATCCCCGCCTGCGCAGAGTCCGTTGGCTCCAGGCTCTTCTCAAACCGGTCTTCGACCGCGAACTCTGGCACCCTTGCCGCGAGACGGTGGCCGGCGGCGTCTCCATCGGCCTCTTCTGCTCCCAGCTTCCCATCCCCTTCCAGATGCTCGTGGCCTCCCTGACCTGCGTCAAAGCCCGCGTCAACATCCCCTACGCCTGCCTCGCCTGCTGGGTCACCAACCCTCTCACCTACCCCATCATCATCCTCTATCAAATGAAGACCGGGGCCTTCCTCCGGGATCTCTTCGACCTCCCGCTCCACCCGCTTTTCAGCCGCATCCCGATCGGTCAGGGGAATCTGGAAAAACTGGCCGACTTCGTCCTCGGCTTTCTCAGCTTCGGGGCCCTCCTCAGCCTCCTCGCCTACCCCGTCGTTTACCTCATTTCCGCCGCCATCCCGAAGCTCATTCCCAAACAGCGTTACCAGCGGGTCAAAGCTCGCATCATGGCTCGGAAGAAGGACTCCCAAACGACGCCGAACTGATTTTCCCGCCGCCACAACGCGCTCCCAGCCGTTCCCCGACGAGGACTTCCGGAAAACGATACTCCCGCTTGGCTTTGACCTCCGCGCGCCCGGTCAGGCGGACCAGCACCGCCATCAAGAGCCCCAAACCCACCATCAACAAGGCCATCCAGCCCATGAGGGAGCGCCGTTGATCGCCTCCCCGCAAGTCTGATTCCGGCCCCTGCAATCGCCTCCCCAAATCTTCCGTAATGACCTCCATCCGTGTCACCAGATAAGCCAAAGCCTGATCCCGCGCCAGCCCCTCCGTCTTCTTACCGCCCAGGAGCTCGCGCGCCTGGTCTTTCGACTCCACAATGGCATCTCGCAGTTCATAATAATCCAATCGCGCCTCGATCCCTAAATCGACAAAAGCCCGGGAGTACATTTTTTGCGAAAATTCCCACGCCATGAACTCGCGTGACTTGAAATCCACCGCCACGACCAGCCCCTCACTCTTTTCACCCAAGCAATAACGGTGGTATTTCCGCGCCTGCTCGCCCGGGGTGGTGCCAATCATGCCATTGGAAAGCACCAAAAAAACCGGGAAATCATAGCGATCCTGCAAGCCAGACAAGGCCGCACGCAGGCGTTTCGCCGCTTCCTCTTCCCCGAGCAAGATACGATCCTGATCCAAAATATGATCCGCCGGCTTCTCCGGAATCTCCCCCGTCGCCGCTGCGCTCTGAGCCGCCCCCTGCTCCGTCACGAGCAGCCAAGCAGTCAGCGCCATGAGACTGGCCCTGATCCACTTAGGGCTTTTCGCCATCTTCTTCCTCCGGTCGGAAAGCCGAGACCACCAGGAGCACGGCGGCGCAGGAAATGCAGGAGTCTGCGACGTTGAAAGCCGGCCAATGCCCGCCACTCCGGGGCGAGATTTTATCGTAGCCCGGAATTTTGAAATCAAGGAAATCGACGACATAACCCTTCGACAACCTCGTCAGAAAACTCTTTTCCTCGTGTTCTTTCAACCAAAAACCCTGAAAAAGACGATCCGTCATATTCCCTAAAATCCCCGCCACGAGCAAAGCCGCCGCCACCCTCGCCGGGGCGTTCATGAAGGCTCCACGTCGCCAGAAAATGACGATCATGACCAGCGCCGCGACGAGCACGAACAAAAACAAGATCGGCGCCCACTCCGTCCCGTTTCCGAAACCGAAGGCTACCCCCTGATTGTGCCGGCGGACGAGATTGAACACGCCCTCCCACACCACTTCCGTCGGCTCGTAATGCCGCCCGAGCTCATCCACGTAGGGTTCGGGAAACTTGAAGACGATCCACCACTTCGTGATCTGATCGATCACGTACAGGGGCAGGCTCAGGAAGAGAAAAAGTTTGGGTATCTTGTTCATGACTCAGGAATCACACCAATTCCACGCAGCGACCGCACAGGCCGTCTTCCGTCACCGCCGGCTCGTATTTCCGGCAGCGCGGGCACATCCCGTGTGGTGATTTTTCGACTGCGACCGAGACCTCGTCGCCCTCGACCAGGCAGACTTTCGAGACGATGAAGAATTCGGCAGCGAAGGCGCAGTGGCTGAGCACTTCCCGGCAGGGATGATTGGCCGGCAAGGTGAGCGTGACCTTGGCCTCGTTGTTTTTCTTGAACTCCTTGGCCTGGATTTTCGGTTCGATGGCCGCCTGGACGACCGCCTTCACCTCCAGCAGTTGATTCACCAAACCCGTCGTCTCGTCGCCCGCGAAATCAGCATCCGCGACCGGGAAAAGCTCTTCGTGCACGCTGCCTTCGCGCCCCGCGTGCTCCCAGGCCTCCTCCGCGGTGTAGGCCAGAATCGGTGCCATGAGCTTCAACAAAGCATCCAACAAACGGTGCATGACCCAGACCGTGGCTTGCCGCGCTTCCGAGTCTTTGGCGTCGCAGTAAAGCCGGTCCTTCGTCATATCGACGTAGATCGCACTGAGTTCCTGCGCGCAGAACTGGTTGAGCAGCGAGAAGACCTTGCGGAAATCGTAAGCCTCGTAGGCCTTCCGGCAGTCGCCGATGAGCGCGTTGAGGCGTTCCATCATCCAGCGATCGATCAGCGGCAGTTGCGCTGGACGCACATCCGCTTCCTCCGCCGTGTTCGCCAGCAAAATCCGCAGGGAATTACGCAAGCGGCGGTAAGGCTCACCCACCTGCTGGAAGAGGTCTTCGCCAAAGGGCACTTCGTTCTGCCAATCGACCGAACTCACCCAGAGACGCAAAATATCCGCCCCGTATTTGTTGTAAAAATGCGCCGCATCCGTCGGCTTGCCCTTCTTCTTGTCGTCCGACTTCGAGGTCTTTTTGCCCGTGTCTTTATCGACGACGAAACCGTGCGTGAGCACCGCTTTGTATGGCGCTTTCCCCCGCACACCCACACTGAGCATCAGGGAACTCTGGAACCAGCCGCGGTGTTGATCCGTCGCTTCCAAATAGAGATCCGCCGGGCTGTGCAACTCCTCATGCCGATCCATGACCGCGACGTGCGAGGAGCCGGAATCAATCCACACATCCAGCGTGTCACGGCATTTTTTCGAGCCTGCGGGCAAGCCCAAACGGGCGGCCAAATCCGCATCGGAGGTCTCGAACCACACGTTCGTCCCCTCTTGCTCGACCAAATCCGCGACCTTCCGCGTCAGTTCCGCATTGAGGATGACCTCACCCTCGGGCGAGAAAAAGACGGGCAGTGGCACCCCCCAGGTTCGCTGACGCGAGATGCACCAGTCCGGACGAGACTCCACCGTGCCGTAAATGCGGTTGCGACCCCACTTCGGCAGCCAGGTCACTTCGTCGATCTCCTTGAGCGCGGTCTCGCGCAGACCATCGAGCGAGATGAAAAACTGCTCGACCGAGCGGAAAATGATGGGCGTTTTCGAGCGCCAGCAATGCGGGTAGCTGTGCGCGTATTCCTCCGCGCCCATGAGCGCGCCCTTCTCCTCGAGAATCTCGACCACGCGCGCATTGCCTTTGAAAACATGCACTCCGACGAGCTCTTCCACGCCTACCTCGGCCGTGAACTTGCCATCGTCATCGACCGGCGAAAGCAAACCCAGGTCGTTTTGCTGACCCGCCACGTAGTCGTCCGCCCCGTGACCCGGCGCGATGTGGACCGCGCCCGTGCCCGTGTCCGCCGTGACAAAGCCCCCGAGAATGACCTTCGATTCCCGCTCCAGGAAGGGATGGCGCGCCCGCAGGCCTTCCAGCTCGCGACCTTTGACCTCGGTGAGTTCCCCGACCGGCTTCCAGCCCGTCTTCTCCTCGATCTGACCCAGCAACTCTCTCGCTACGAGCAAGTTCCGCGTCTTCTCCCCGTTCGTGAACGCGCCCCGCACATAAACAAAAGTCTCATGCACCGCGATCCCGAGGTTCGCCGGCAGCGTCCAGGGCGTCGTCGTCCAAATCACCAGCGCGGTATCCTCCCAACCCTCGTCGAGAAGATCAAAAGCGACATAAATCGCCGTGCTCTTCTTGTCCTGATACTCCACCTCGGCCTCCGCCAGCGCCGTTTTCGCGCCATAACTCCACTGCACCGGCTTCAGGCTCTGATAAACGCAGCCCTTCTCGACCAAGGTCGCAAAAGTCCGCAAAATATCCGCCTCGTAAGCCGGATCGAGCGTCAAATACGGCTTTTTCCAATCGCCGAACACGCCCAAACGCCGGAAACTCTCGCGCTGTGTGTCGATCCAGCCCCGCGCGAAGGCCTCGCAGCGACGCCGGATCTCCGCCGGTTCCTCGTCCCGCGCGTCCTGCATCACCTTGAACTCGATCGGCAGCCCGTGGCAGTCCCAACCCGGGACGAAAGGCACCTCGTAGCCCGCCATCGACTTCGATTTCACGACAAAATCCTTGAGCACCTTGTTCAGCGCCGTCCCCATGTGGACATCGCCATTGGCGAAAGGCGGGCCATCATGCAGAATGAACTTCGGCGCCCCTTCCGCCCGACGTTTCGCCAAAATCCGCTCGTAAATCCCCGCCTTATCCC
>JBNNED010000189.1:0-7255 GCA_050285825.1 Verrucomicrobiales bacterium
CAGGACCTCGGCGGCAACGTCGCGCTTGTTGCGGTTGAAGTCGACAAGACGGTATTTCCGTTTGTGACCGCCACCGATGTGACGGCAGGTGATGCGACCCTGGTTGTTCCGACCACCGGACTTTTTCAGCGGGCGGGTCAGGCTCTTCTCAGGTTTGTCGGTCGTGATCTCGTCGAAGCCGGGCAGAACCTTGTAGCGGTTTGCCGGGGTGACGGGTTTGAAGCTCTTAAGTGCCATAATTTGGTCTCCTTTCTGGGCTGTTCGGGGCCGACACCGTGTCGGTCCGAACGATTAAATGGGTTTTAGTTATACAAGATCGATAGTGTCCCCTTCCTTGAGGCGGACGATTGCTTTTTTCCAGCTCGCGGTGCGACCGGCGTCAGGACGGCGGACCCGCTTGGCTTTGCCGCGGTAGTTGCAGGTGCGCACATCGGCGACCTTCACTCCGAAGAGGCTCTCGACGGCGCGCTTGATTTCCAATTTGTTCGCACGACGGTCGACTTTGAGGACGACTTCGTTGTTTTTCTCTTGCAACATCGTGGCCTTCTCGGTGAGGCGGACGGTGTCGATGACCTGGTAAATGTCTCTCATGGCTGTGGTGAATTCTACGATACTTAGGCCGTGCGAGCGGCGAGGGTTTCAAAGGAATCTTCGACGAGGACGATGAGGTCGCTGTGAAGGATTTGTTCGATGTTAACAGAAGCGGCGGTTTCCAAGCGCACCCAGGCCACATTGCGGCCGGCGCGGTAGGTTTCATCGCTGAAGGTCTTGCCGATGACGAGAACCTTGCAACCGGCGCCGAGGGCGTCGATGGCAGCCACGAAGGACTTGGTCTTGCCGTCGCTCACTTCGAAGGAAGCGGTGCTGACCACTTGCTCGGCGTTGATTTTGTCGCCCAGGACGCGGCGCAGAGCCACGGTGCGGACTTTCTTGTTCACCGTCTTGGCGTAGCTGCGTGGACGCGGTCCGAAGACCACCCCACCACCGACGAAGATCGGGGCTTTGCTCGTGCCGTGACGGGCGTTACCGGTGCCTTTCTGGCGATACATCTTCTTGGTGTTACCAGCGACCTCTCCGCGGGTCTTGCTGTTGGCGGTGCCGGAGCGGCGGTTGGCCTGATAAGCCACGATGAGATCGTGCACGGCCTGGCTGCCTTTGCTGCCGTCTTCGATCACTTGGATCTTGGCGGACTGGGCGTCGTTGAGACTGAATGCTTTAGCGGACATAATAAATGGTTGGAGTCAGGGGTTCGACAGGCTGGCTTACTTTTTCTTAGCCGGGCGGATGGTGACGTAGGAACCTTTGCGGCCCGGAACGGCACCGGAGATCAGAATGACGTTGTCCTCGGCGCGCACTTGCACCACTTTGAGGTTCTGGGTCGTGCGGCGGTAGTTCCCGTGACGTCCCGGCATCTTCTGGTTCTTGAAAATACGTGCTGGCGTGGAGCCGGCACCAACGGCACCCGTCCGACGGTGCATCATGTGACCGTGGGCGGCGGGCTGACCGCTGAAGTTGTAGCGGCGCATGACGCCCTGGAAGCCTTTGCCTTTGGTCGTGCCGATGACGTCAACCCATTGACCGTCCTCGAAGAGGTTCGCTCCGGGGTGGGCTTCGGAAGTGTCAGGCACTTGCTCGTCGCTCTCGAAGCGGAACTCACGGATGAGCTTCTTCGCCACGGACGCGCCGCTTTTAGCCTGGTGCGTGCGCTCCGGCAGGTTGAGGCGGCTTTCTTTTTGGTCGTCGAAGCCGACCTGCACGGCGGAGTAGCCGTCTTTTTCGCTGTTCTTAACTTGCAGAAATTCGTTTCCGGCGACGTCGATGACGGTCACGGGGATCATACACCCAGCTTCTTTATCGAAGATGCGGGTCATGCCGACTTTTTTTCCGAGGAGTCCAAGAGCCATGGTAGTGGTGTTCCGTTAAAATTGTTGAGGTTGTAGGGCTTAGATATGGATCGCAATGTCCACGCCGGCGGGGAGATTGAGCTTCTTGAGCTCGTCCACGGTGCGGGCGGTAGGATCGAGAATGTCGAGCAGACGCTTGTGCGTGCGAATTTCAAACTGCTCGGCGGATTTTTTGTTCTGGTTGACCGAGCGGTTCACGGAGAACTTTTCGATGCGGGTAGGAAGAGGGACCGGACCGGCGATTTTGGCTCCGGTGCGTTTGGCCGTTTCCACAATTTCTTCGGTCGAGCGGTCAATGGCACGATCATCAAAGGCGCGAAGTCTGATACGAATTTTCTGGTTCATGGTGATGGAGAAGGTTGTTGCTAGGTTGAGAATTAGTAACCGCCGCCGCGTTCGGCAACGAGCTGGTCGACAATGGTTTGGGGGACTTGCTCGAATGAGCTGGGTTCCATGCTGTAGGAAGCACGGCCGGAAGAAATAGTGCGGACGTCGGTGGAGTAACCGAACATCTCGGAAAGCGGAACGTGGGCGCGCACGTTGGAGACCGGGCCTTTCGTTTCGATTTCCTGAATCTGCCCCCGGCGGCGGTTGAGGTCGCCCATGATATCGCCCTGGTATTCTTCAGGCGTGGCGACTTCGACGTCCATCAAAGGCTCGAGGAGAATCGGAGAAGCGGCTTTCATCGCTTCTTTCATCGCGAAAATGGCCGCGATTTTGAAGGCGTTCTCGTTGGAGTCGACCTCGTGGAAGCTGCCGTCGGTGACCTCGACATGGAGGTCGACGACCGGGTAGCTGGCGACGCAGCCGTTGGTGACCGACTCGTTGATGCCGGTGAAGACGGAGGCGATGAAATCTTTGGGAATGGCGCCGCCGACGATCTTGTTGTCGGTGGTGAGGCCCTCGCCGCGCTCGTTGGGCTTGACGTTAAGAATGACGTGGCCGTAGTGGCCTTTTCCGCCCGATTGGCGGATGAATTTCCCCTCGCCCACAGCGGGCTTGGTGATCGTCTCGCGGTAGGCGATCTGGGGTTTGCCGACATTGGCCTCGACCTTGAACTCGCGCTTGAGGCGGTCGATAATGACTTCGAGGTGAAGCTCGCCCATGCCGGCGATAATCGTTTGGCCGGTGTCGGCGTCGGTGGAAACGGTGAAGGTCGGATCTTCCTCGGCGAGGCGCCCCAGACCGATGCTCATCTTGTCGGAATCGGCCTGCGTGCGCGGCTCGACAGCCATCGCGATGACCGGCTCGGGGAAGCTGGGTGGCTCGAGCATGATGTCGAAACCAGCCTGGCAAAGGGTGTCGCCGGTGGTGACGTTTTTCATGCCGGCGAAAGCGGCGATGTCACCGGAATAGCAGGTTTCAATCTCCTCGTGCTTGTCAGCCTGGACTTGGATGAGACGCGTCACGCGCTCTTTTTTGCCCGTGCGGGGATTGAAAACCATGTCTCCTTTCGAGACCGTTCCGGAGTAAACGCGGAAGAAAATGAGGTTGCCAACGAACTTGTCCGCCCAGAGCTTGAAGGCCAGAGAGCAGAATTTTTCGTGGTCGCTGGTCGGCGCTTCGACCTGCTGCTCTTCGTCTTTGGCCGACTGACCCTTAGCCGCCGGAATGTCGATCGGGCTGGGCAGGTAATCGACGACGGCATTGAGGAGGAACTGCACGCCCTTGTTTTTAAAGGCGGAACCACCGGCCATCGGAACGACCAGGTTGGCGATGGTCGCGCGGCGCAGAGCCTGCTTGACATCTGCGATCGTGATCTCCTCTTCCATGAGGAATTTCTCGCCGAGAGCTTCGTCGAGATCCGCCACGGTGTGGAGAAGCTCCTGATAAGCCTCTTCGGCCAGCGCGGCTTGCTCGTCGGTCAACTCCGCCAAATCGTAGGTCGATCCCAGAACGTCGTCGTCTTTATAAATGACCGCTTTGCGGTTGATGACGTCAATCTGTCCCTTCAGGTCCTCTTCGGAACCGATGGGGATGAGGATGCGGACCGGGGTGGCACCGAGTTTTTCACGAACTTCCGTGACGACGTTGTCGAAGTTCGCCCCGACGCGGTCCATCTTGTTCACGAAAACGATGCGCGGCACGTGATATTTTGTCGCCTGACGCCAAACCGTCTCCGTTTGGGGTTGCACGCCGGCCACTCCGCAGAAGACCACCACCGCGCCGTCCAGCACCCGCAGGGAGCGCTCAACTTCGGCGGTGAAATCCACGTGACCCGGCGTGTCGATGAGGTTGACGCGCTGTTTCTCGCCTTCGAAGAGGTGAGACACTCCTTCGGCCGATTTCTGCTCCCAGGAGCAAGTCACGGCAGCGGAAGTGATCGTAATCCCCCGCTCGCGCTCCTGCTCCATGTGGTCGGTGATGGTCGCGCCATCATGGACTTCGCCAATGCGGTGGATCATCCCCGAGTAGAACAGAATGCGCTCGGTCAGAGTCGTCTTCCCGGCATCGATGTGAGCCGCAATGCCAATGTTCCGAGTCCGCTCAAGCGGAAACGGGCGATTGGCATGATTGAGGCTCGGATTCATGGCGATGCGTGCGTGGGAATTTCGACTCGGCGGATTAGAAGCGGAAGTGGGCGAAGGCGCGGTTGGCCTGGGCCATCTTGTGGACGTCGTCGCGCTTGCGCACGGCGTTGCCGGTGTTGTTGGCGGCGTCTTTGATCTCGTTTGCCAGAGCGACGTGCATCGGCACACCCTTCTTGGAACGGGCGTAGGAAATCAACCAGCGCATGGCGAGGGACTCGGAACGAGCGTTGTCGACTTCCAAGGGGACTTGGTAGGTCGCACCACCCACGCGGCGGCTTTTCACCTCGACGCGAGGCTTGGCGTTTTCGATCGCACGGTTGACGATTTCAAGCGGGTCGATGGTGTCGGTGCCTTCGTTCGCGCGGTCAATCGCGGCGTAAACGATGCGCTCGGAAAGCGAACGCTTGCCGTCCTTCATCACCTTGCTGATGAACTTGCCAACCACCGGGCTGTCGAACTTGGAGTCGCGGTTTTCCGGCTTGTGATAAACTCTTTTTCTGCGGGCCATTTTTTAAAATCTACTGAATGTTTGAGTCTCGACCTTACTTAGGACGCTTCGCACCATACTTGGAGCGAGCCTGCTTCCGGTTGGCCACCCCGAGGGTATCGAGAGAGCCGCGGACGACGTGGTAACGCACACCTGGCAAGTCCTTCACCCGACCACCACGGATCAGAACGATGGAGTGCTCCTGGAGATTGTGCCCCTCACCACCGATGTAGGCGATGACTTCGTAGCCGTTGGTCAAGCGCACTTTGCAAACTTTCCGAAGCGCGGAGTTCGGCTTCTTCGGCGTGCGGGTGTAAACTTGAAGACAAACGCCACGACGCTGTGGGCAATTCACCAAGGCCGGTGATTTCGACTTCTTAATCACCTTCTTACGTCCCTTGCGGACAAGTTGGTTAATGGTAGGCATAATCCTGTGGTCTGTTGCTGAAATCAGCGAGGGTTAGGTTGTTTTGGGTTGTTTCTTAAGAAAAATTCTCACTTGTGGTCTTCAACCGATCAGGCGTGCCGGGAACCCACGAGCTTTCCCTCGTTAGGAGCCATTTTTCCGGTGCTGCACCCGATAGTTTCAAACTAAGCGAAGCGTTCTTGACCTCCCCTCATTCGGGAATCGGCGTCAAACGCGATGTTGGGGGGCGGCGAATATAGAAATCAATCGCAGGGTGGCAAGTCCTAATTTGCATTTTTTTCGCTTTTTTTCCTCACCCCCGCCCCAGCCGACGAAAAACCGCCTCCTCTCTCCCCAGAAATCAACTCATTCCTCCGGAACAAGCTGCTTCACAATCGCCCGGCGCAACTTGATCGGGTCGACCTGATTGCTGTGCCGGAAAATCACTTCCCCGCCGGGCGCGATAATGAGAGTGTGCGGCAGCGGCCCCTGCCACTGAGGGTCAATCGCTTCCGCCAGGGCGTCGAGATCACTGCCCGCGTAGTGGTAATTATTCGTCTTCCGCCCTTCGGCCTCGACCGACGGACGCGTTCTCGGAGACAGCGGCAGGTGCTGGTCTTTGAGAAACTTCTCGACCGCCGGACGGTTCTGCGCGCCTTCGACCGCGATCGTGATGAGCTCGAACGCCCGGTTCTGATAGCGCTGGTAGGCATCGACAAGGTCCGGGAACTCTGCAATGCACGGCCCACAAGAGGTCGACCAGAAATTAATCACGCGGATCTTCTCCGTCTTATTTTCCGCCAGTTTTTTCGCCGTCGCGAGATCCAAATCCGCCACTTCCACCGGCAAAGCCCGCCACTCGGCCCGCTTCTTCTCGGCCAACTCGCGCTTCCACTGCCACTTCGTCGAGCAGCCGAAAACGCGACTCGTCTCCGCCGGTACCGGCTCCCCGGCCAAAAGCGCTTTCACCGTCAACTCCACCGTCGCCTTCTCGGGCGGACCAAAATTCCGTCGCCCGTTATCGAACTGCCCCTGGTAAAGCAGGGTCCGCTCCGGCCCGAACAAAAAGCAATGCGGCGTGGCCAAAGCCCCGTACGCCAGGGTCGTTTCCTGTGTCTCGCCATCATAGAGATAGGGAAAAACGTAATCGTGCTCCTTCGCCACTTCCTTCATCTCCTCGAAAGAATCGCCGTAAACCGACCAGCCCAGCTCCCATTTCATGAGGGCCTGCGGGTCGTTCCCCGAAATGGCCACAACGGCCACGCCTTTCTCCGCGTAGTTCTTCGCGAAGTCATTGATGCGCTCCCGTGCCGCGCGCGCATCAGGGCAGTGGTTGCAGGTGAAGATGACGAGCAAATAGTCGGCCTGCGCGAAGGACGCCAGCGAGTGCTCTTTCCCATCAACTCCCGGCAAGGTGAAATCCGGCGCCTTTTCACCAATCGCCAGCGGCTTCACCTCCTGCTCTTTCAACTGGGCCGCAGCCACGCCAAAGCCAGACAAAAGAGCCAAAATCACACAGTGCGTCCACATCATCATGCCCACACTACGCCCTGAAAATCCGTGGGATTTCAAGCAATCAATTCCGCCGCGACCCGCCGAGCTTCCGCATCGGCCGCCACCACGACCTCGAGTTCCTGCGAATCGACCTGCGCGACCCGCGTCATCGTCGTTTCCACAACGCGCCAAATCCCCCGGAAATCAAGCTTCTCGCCAAGGAAGGCCGCCACGGCCACCTCGTTCGCGGCATTCAAAACCGCCGGCAAGGTC
This sequence comes from Verrucomicrobiales bacterium, assembly GCA_050285825.1. Lineage (GTDB taxonomy): Bacteria > Verrucomicrobiota > Verrucomicrobiia > Verrucomicrobiales > Akkermansiaceae > SW10. The sequence goes on from JBNNED010000189.1 coordinate 7,096, forward strand.
CCCCCGCGCTCCCCCGCTTCGCGCGCCAGATCGAGCGCCGGGAAATCCGCACGACGCGGCGCCTCAAATTCCAATTTCGCCAGCGACGGGAAATCCAGCGCGGGCAAGTCATTCGGTAGCCGTTCCGGCCAGGTCACGGCGTATTGAATGGGAAAGCACA
>JBNNED010000190.1:0-5883 GCA_050285825.1 Verrucomicrobiales bacterium
CCAATAAAAAGAACCAAAAAAAAAGCCCCGCGCAGAGCAGGGCTTTGGAAAGGGTTTACTCAAGCAGGCAACTCAACCGATGGCTCCCAACTCCCGCAGCTTGTGGGTGGCGTTCGCCGAATGACGCGTCTCGGGAAATTCCTCGGTGACCTGGGTCAAAATCGCCACCGCGCCTTCGTGATTATCCAGCTCCTGTTCGTAAATCTCGGATATGCGGAACATGAAGAAGGCCGCGTCATTTTCGCGCCATTCCTTGCTCTCCAGAGCGCCCTTCAAAGTATCAACCGCGCCCTGCGGATCACCAAGCTTCTCACGCTGTAGCTTGCTGATCTCGACAATCGGCAGGCGGTCGTCCGGGTTCTGCTCGAAAACCTCCCGGTAGGAGCGAATCGCCTCCTCGTAATCGCCCTGCGCGGTGTATGCCCGGGCATCATGCAGCGGATCGTCCTCGACCTCTTCCGTCGATCCCAGCGCCTCTTCGGTGAAGCGATCCACGAAGTAAGGCAGGACGTAAACCACCACTAGAAAACCAGCGTAAGCCACCGTGATGACCATGGGCACGGCCACTTTGACCATGACATTCCCTTCCTCAACGGCCTCGCTCCGATCCAGCAAAATCTCCATCTCGTCCTCCCGCTTCTCCGCGAGCCGACGGGATTTCTCGCTTTCGGCCTTTTGCCAGACAATCAAGGTGATGCAGACCAGAATCGCCAAAATCGCCACATGAATCGTTGTTTTTTTACTCATAAACTTGCCGGAAATAGAACTACATTGGAGCTCCCCTTGTGAAGCACCATTTCAAAAAAAAAGCCCCCGTCCCACGACGGCGGCTCTTGGGCTCTGAGCTAGACCGAGTTACTTCCCGTAGTGAATCGGGATTTCTTTCATCGGTGGCAGCGGGCGCAAGGGCGGAACAGGGTCTTCACCCGTGCAGCAGCCGCAGGACATCAGGGACATCGCACCAGCGGCGACGGAGACGGAGAGCAAAATTTTAATGAGCTTCATCTTATGTTACGTGTTGTTGTGTTGAAGGTAAAAACCCGAAGCACTTGGCGCTGTGCCAACTGCTCCGGGTCATGATTGTTCAGTGATTACCGACCAAAATTACTTGGCTGGGATCACGATTGGTTCTGGTGCTGGAGCAGGAGCAGGATCGCTACCGCAAGAGGTAAGCGCGAAACCGGCAAATGCGGACACAAGGCTAAGGATGGTTGCAATTTTCATATTTCTGTTTGTTCTTTTTTTGTTGTTCTGCCTTTGGCTAGCGCCTCAGAGCGAGATTATTACCTCCAATTACTTGGTGGGCTCGACGTAAACCGGCGGCTGGGCTTCCGGAGCTTTGTTGCAGCAGGAAGCGGAGAACAGCACACCAGCGGCGGCGAGAAGCAAAGAGAGGACTTTCACAAATTTCATCTTTTCGTAGTTAGTTTGGGTTTGCGACCATTACTCAGGTCAGACGGGGCTGATGTTACGTGCGACGCAGATCCTTGCAAGTATTTTAGCTGGGCAAAGTAAGTTTTTTCCGCTCCTCCGCCGAAAAATGACAGCGCGGGATTGCCAGCGGCCCCTCCCGCAGTATGATCCCCCCATGCCAACGCTGCCACACGTCGCCATCGTCGGAGCCACCGGAGCCGTCGGACTCGATATGCTCAAGTGCCTCGAAGAGAGAAACTTCCCTCTCTCTCAGCTCACCCTGCTTGCCTCCGCCCGCTCCGCCGGGAAGACCCTGACTTTCCGTGGCGAAAGCCTCACCGTGAAGGAGCTGACTCCCGATTCCTTCGCCGGCATCGACATCGCCCTCTTTTCCGCCGGAGGTGGCATCTCCCTCGAATTCGCCCCCCCCGCCGCCGCTGCGGGAGCCGTCGTCATCGATAACTCCTCGGCCTTCCGCATGGACGCCGACGTCCCCCTCGTCGTGCCCGAGATCAACCCGGAAGCCGCCCGGAATCACCCGCGCAACATCATTGCCAACCCGAACTGCACCACCATCATCACCACGATGGGGCTCTACCCGCTGCACCAGAAATTCGGCCTCAAAGGCATCATCGCCTCGACCTATCAGGCCGTTTCCGGCAGCGGAGCCCAGGGCATTGCCGAACTGGAAGCCCAGACCAAAGCGATCTCGAACGGGGATCCCATCGAAACCAACATTTACCCGCGCCAGATCCTCCACAACGTCATCCCGCACGTCGATAGCTTCCTGCCCGACGGCTACACCAAAGAAGAGCAAAAAATGCTCAACGAAGGCCGGAAAATCCTCGGCCTGCCGGACCTGGCCGTCACCTGCACCTGCGTGCGCGTTCCCGTCATGCGCTCCCATTCCGTCTCCGTAACCGCTCTCTTCGAGAACAGCCCCTCGGTCGAAGAAGCGCGCGCCGCCTACGCCGGCTACCCCGGAGTCGCCCTCAAAGACGATCCGGAAAACGCCCTTTACCCCGTCCCGCTCGATACCACCGGCCAAGACACCACCCTCGTCGGCCGCATCCGTCGCGACCAAGTCCTCCCCAAGGCCCTCGCCCTCTGGATCGTGGGCGACCAGGTCCGCAAAGGAGCCGCCCTCAACGCCGTGCAAATCGCCGAACTGCTGTGATGGTGGCACGGACGTCTCGTCCGTGACTTCTCTCACGATCAGGCGTCTCGCCGACCAAGTTTTTTCACCGAACCACACTCACTCAGCGGACGCCTCCATGCCACCCTCGCAAGACCCACCCAGCGGCCACATCAGCATTCGCGGCGCCCGCCAGCACAACCTCAAAAACCTCGACCTCGACCTCCCCCTCGGTCAACTCACCGTCATCACCGGCCCCTCCGGCTCCGGCAAGACATCCCTCGCCTTTCACACCCTCTTCGCCGAAGGCCAGCGACGCTACGTCGAAACGTTTTCCCCCTACGTCCGCCAGTTTTTCGATCGCATGGACAAGCCGGCCGTCGACCGCATCGACGGCATCCCGCCCGCCATCGCCATCGAGCAAAAAAACACCATCCGCACCACCCGCTCGACCGTCGGCACCCTCACCGAGATCAACGACTACCTCAAGCTCCTCTACCCTCGCCTAGCCAAAGCCCACGACCCCCGCACGGGCAAAGAAATCCGCCCCGACACGCCCGCCAGCATCTTAAAAAGCATCCTCGGCGAGCACTCCGGGCAAAACCTCCTCATCACTTTTCCCGTCACCCTCCCGGAAAATACCGCCCTCGCCGATTTCCTCCCCATCCTCAACTCCCAGGGCTACCTCCGCCTCCTCCTCCCCGACGGCCAAGTTCTCCGCACCGACACCGTAGCAGGCCTCCAACCCGGCGACCCCAACCAACGTGCAGTGGGCTCCCAGCCCGCTGACACCGCTAACGCCGCTAACAACCCTCCACAAACCCTCCACATCATCCAGGACCGCCTGAAAGCCAGCGAAAACAACAGCTCGCGCCTCCACGAAGCCCTCGAAACCGCCCTCCGACTCGGCAAAGGCCAATGCGCCGTTTTTAATCCCGAAAGCGCCACCCACGAGCACTTCGACACCACCTGGCACCCCCTCCGCCAGCCCACCCCCGCTCTATTTTCCTTCAACAACCCCCTCGGCGCCTGCCCGGACTGTCGCGGCTTCGGACGCGTCATCGGCATCGACCTCGACAAAGCCATCCCCGACCACCGCCTCTCGCTCAAAAAAGGTGCTATCAAGCCCTTTGAAGGCGAGCGCGGCGCGGAATGCCAGCGCGACCTCCTCCGCCACTGTCCCGCCGTCGGCATCGACCCCCGCACGCCCTACCGCGAGCTCAGCCCCGGGCAACAACACTGGATCAAATACGGTGAACGCACGAAGAAATCCCCTCTCAGTTCCCTTGAGCAATCCGAACAACTCTGGGAAGAAGGCAAGTGGTATGGCATCAAGGGCTTTTTCGACTGGCTTGAGACCAAATCCTATAAAATGCACGTCCGCGTCTTTCTCGCCCGCTACCGTGCCTACACCACCTGCGACACCTGCCAGGGCACCCGCCTCCAGCCCGAAGCCCTCGCCTTTACCATCAAAAACAAAACCCTCCCCGAGCTCTGGCAAGTCCCCATCGACGAGCTCGCCACCTTCGCCCGCGACCTCCAATCCGAAATCCTCGCCGCACCCTCCGCCGACCCCTCGCTCAAGCTCATTCTCGACGAAATCACCTCCCGCCTCCACTACCTCCAGCAAGTCGGTCTCGGCTACCTCACCCTCGACCGACCCGCGCGCACCCTCTCCGGTGGGGAAATCGCCCGCGTCAACCTCACGACCTGCCTCGGCTCCGCCCTCACCCACACCCTCTTCGTCCTCGACGAACCGACCGTCGGGCTCCACGCCCGCGACATCGGTCGCCTCACCGGCATCATGCACTCCCTGCGCGACAAAGGGAACACCCTCCTCGTCGTCGAACATGACGACGCCGTCATGCACGCTGCCGACCGCCTCCTCGACATCGGTCCCGGCTCCGGCGAACACGGCGGCCAGCTCACCTACCAAGGTCCCCCCCCAAGGAACTTAGGCGTCCCGCCTGAGACCACCTCCCCCCCAAGGAACTTAGGCGTCTCGCCTGAGACCACCTCCCCCGCGACAAAGTCGCACAAATCCCCCCAATCACTGCATCCAGCGGCCGAGGGCTCGCAGGGCAAGCTTTCCTCAGCAACCCTCCCCTATCTCAGCGGCCAAAAATCCATCCCACGCCCCGAAAACTACCGCGCCGCCACCCGCTTCCTCGAAATCCGCCACGCCACCTGCCACAACCTCAAGGATCTCTCCCTCGACCTCCCCCTCGACACCTTCGTCTGCCTCACCGGCGTCTCCGGCTCCGGAAAATCCACCCTCGCCCACCCCGTCATCCACCGTCACCTCGCCCGCCACTTCGGCCACCCACTCGACGAAGAACCCGCGCCCGCCGAACTCTCCGGACTCGAGCAACTCGCCGACGTCCAACTCATCGACCAATCACCACTCGCCCGCACCCCCCGCTCCACCCCCGCCGTCCTCCTCGGAGCCTTCACCCACATCCGCGAACTCTTCGCCTTACAGACAGGGGAATCACCCGGTTTTTTCTCCTTCAACTCCGGCAAAGGACGCTGTGATCGCTGTGGCGGCAACGGTTTCGAGAAAGTGGAAATGCAGTTCCTCTCCGACCTCTTCCTCACCTGCCCCGCCTGCCACGGCTCCCGCTACAACGCCGCCGCCCTCCAGCACCACTACCAAGGCCAAAACATCGCCGACATCCTCCAACTCACCGCCACCGAAGCCCTCGACTTCTTCCGTGCAGAGGGCTTCCAGCCCGCTGATCCATCCCACCCCCGCAGGCTAGAAGCCCACAACACATCCCCTCCCACCAAAAAAGAAGCCGCCCTCCTCGGCAAAATCGCCACCAAACTCCAACCCCTCATCGACACCGGCCTCGGCTACCTCCGCCTCGGCCAGCCCCTCAACACTCTTTCCGGCGGCGAAGCCCAACGCCTCAAACTCTGCCAACTCCTCACCCAAATTCCGACCTCGAAAAGTAAAGTCGACGCCTCCTCAACCCTCCTCATCCTCGACGAGCCCACCACCGGCCTCCACTTCACCGACATCGAAAAACTCCTCCGCATCTTCCACCGACTCGTCGACTCCGGCTACAGCCTCCTCGTCATCGAGCACCATCTCGACGTCATCAAAAACGCCGATCACATCATCGACCTCGGCCCCGAAGCCGGTCAGCACGGCGGCCAAATCACGGCTCAGGGAAGCCCGGAAGAAGTCGCCCAAACAGACACCCACACCGGACGAGCCCTCGCCTCGCTCGGAAAAACGCAAAAAGCCAAAAACTCACAACCCAAAGCCACGCCCGCGACGCAGTCGCCAAATCCCCCTCTTGAGTCTTCCAGTCTTGGCTCTTGCGTCT
>JBNNED010000191.1:0-2830 GCA_050285825.1 Verrucomicrobiales bacterium
GCGGGCGTGGTGGGGATTTCCGCAGGCGGGGTGGAGGCGGGTGGGGTGGGGCTGGGATTGCCGCCACTGGGTGGGGAGTCGAGGTCGGCGGGCGGGTCGTAGTAATCGGGAACGAGGATGATCTCGTCGCCTGCTTTGATCGGGGGCATGCCTTCGGCGAGAGCGTTCGGGCGGACGTCGGCGATGACGCCACCGGCATCCGAGCGGGTGACGTTGATGCGGGCGAGAATGCCGCTTTGGCGTCGGACGGCGAGGTCTTCTCCGGGGTTGAAGGGGCGCTCGATGGCGGGGCGGAAGGTGAGGAAGCCGTATTCGGGGTTGAAGGCGGTGACGGTGCCGAGGGTGAGGGCGTTTTCGATGGAGCGCTTGTTGCGTTCGGCGCGTTTTTCTTCTTTCGTTTTCTCGCCGAGAGCCCAGATCGCTTCTTCGTTGGCGACTTCGGCTTTACGTTCGGCCTTTTCTTTGTCCTCTTTCAGGCCTTCGACTTCCGCTCTGAGGCGTTCGATTTCGGCGAGGTCTTCGGCGCTGACTTCTTTGGTCTCGCCCGAGCTGTCGGGGAGGAGGTCGGCGGCGCTGGGTGTGCTGACGGGGGCGGGGGTGTCGGTGACGGCGGGGAGGTTCTGGTAGCGGGGGCTTTGTTCGCGCAGGGCTTCGGCTTCGGCGTTGAGGGCGGCGATCTGGGCTTTGATTTCCGCGATTTCCTCCTGGCTTTGGCCATCGGCGGATTCTTTTTTCAGGCCGCCCATGGAGAAGAAGAAGGCGACGGCGAGGATGAGGCTGATCAGGCCGAGGACGATGGTCGTGACGTTCATGACTCCGCAGGTGTAGTCGCTCCGGGCGGGCTTGTCAAAAGAGAAGACGAGGCGGGAACTTGGGGCTTGATTGATGGGGCGGGAGAGTCCAACACGGGGTTGGAGACCGAACTTTCCGCGAACTTATGCCAGCTGATACCTTACTGACCGCGATCCGTGCCCACTTGGACTTGCCGCCCACGCATCAGGTTCTCATGGAGCCGATTCAGAAGGGGGCGTCGGGGCGCACCGTCATTCGCATTCATCCAGAGGGTTACGGGTCTTACATCGGGATTCACTACACGCTGGAGCGTTCGGACAATGCCAATTTCCTGCCGGTGGCGAAGTTTCTCCAAGGGGCGGGGCTCAATGTGCCGGAGGTGCTTTATGATAATGTGCGGCGCAATGTGGCGCTCGTGGAGGACTTGGGCGATGAGGATCTTTATTCGCTGAAGGAAGCGCCGTACGAGAAGCGCGAGCCGTATTACCGCTCGCTTTTCCAGCAGCTCGACAAGTTGCTTTACACGCGGCCGCCGAAGGATTTCGACCTCCAGCCGGTCTTTGACGAAGCGCTCTACCACTGGGAGCAGGAGTATTTCTTCGATCACTTTGTCGAGGGATACTTGGGCCAAGACGCGTCGGCCCTGCGCGAAGACGAGGCTTTGGCCGCGCTGCGGAAGCGCCTGGGGGCTTCCGCGCCGCAGATGGTGCACCGCGACTTGCAATCGCGCAATGTCATGTTGAAGGACGGCAAGGCGATCCTGATTGATTTTCAAGGTCTGCGCATGGGACGCCAGGAGTATGATCTCGCTTCCCTCCTCTACGATCCCTACATGAATCACAGCCGGGAGGACCGGGAGAAAATGCTGGAGCTCTGGGAGGATGTCACGGAGGAGCTGCCGATCGAGCCGATTTTGAAAGACTGCGCCGCGCAGCGACTGATGCAGGCGCTCGGAGCCTTCGGAAATATCGTCAAAAACCAAGGCGACGACTGGTTTGAGCAGCACATCCCGGCGGCCGTGGCTTTTCTGAAGGAAGTGACGGCGGACACGCCGCTGGAGGATAGCTTGGCGGGCGTGCTGGACTGATTTCAGGGCGATCCCGCCAATTAATGCAAAAAAAATGCGTTAGTCGCTTGACTTGCGGGCGGGTTTATCGCAATTCGTTTGCATATGAAGCGCGTGTTGCTTGGTTCTGTGTTGGCGTCCGGACTGTCTTCCGGTCAGAGTCTGGACTTGTTGCCGGTGGATGAGATGCTCACTTTGTCCGCCCATGCGAACACGGTGGTGGGGACTTCGAGCGGGGATCCGGGCGAGCTGGCGGTGCACGGGCACGACCCGAATCAGGATGCGACGATTCAGGCGCTGGAGCTGAGCTTGAGCGTGCGGGCGAACGATTACGTGGAGGCTTTCGTGGGGGTGAACACCTTTCTCAATCTGGAAGATGAGCTCGACGGCGAGTGGGAAGAGGGTTTTGTGAAGTTGAAAAACCTGCCCGGCGGCTTCGAGCTGCGCGGGGGACGCTATCTGAACCGGCTGGGTTCCCAAAACAACGTCCACTTGCACGGTTGGGACTTCGTCGATGCCAATCTCTCCACCGGCTTTTTTCTCGGTGAGGACGGCCTGCGCACGGAGGGGATCGAGCTGAGCTGGTTCGGGGAAACGGGACAGGCGCGCTACGGGATTTCCACCAGCTTCGGCAACGCTCTGGAGCACAGCCACGATCACGGTGGGCACGCCCACGAGGAGCATGAAGACCATGATCACGATGACCACGACCATCACGACGAGCATGAGGATCATGACGAGCACGGGCACGACGAGGAGCACGATGAGCATGGCGAGGCGCGCGAAATGGCCTATTTTGTGGAGGATTTGGTCACGACACGGGCTTTCGTGAACTACCGTCACACCGATTTCCACCAGCACGAGCTGGGTCTGAGCTACGCGCAGGGTCGGAACGGTTATCGCCGCGACACCAAGCTCTTCGGCATGGATTACGAATACCAGTGGCGTGAGAACGGCCTCGAAGCAGGCGGC
>JBNNED010000192.1:0-3033 GCA_050285825.1 Verrucomicrobiales bacterium
GAGGACAGGCTGCACGTGCACGACTTGCACTCGACGATTCTCCACCTCCTCGGAGTCGATCACACCGAGATGATTTATTACGACAAAGGCCGTCCGGAGCGCATCGACCAAAACGAGGGTCACGTTTACAAAGGGATTGTCGGGTGAAGGAAGCGGACTTTAGAGTGACTCAGATGATGAAAAAAATGACGACTTGGATGGGCTGGCTGCTGGCTTCGGCGACGCTGGCATCGGGCGAACCGCGCATCGAGACCATCGCCGGAAGTGGCGAACTTGGCTACGCGGGCGATGGCGGACCGGCCCTGAAAGCGAAGCTTGAGCAACCTTTCGGGGTTGTCATCGGGCCGAAGGGAGATCTGTATTTTTGCGACACGAACAATCACGTCATCCGTCGCGTTTCCAAAGAAAACGGGCAGATTGAGACGGTCGTGGGCAATGGCGAGAAGGGTTATCGGGGCGACGGAGGCGATCCCTTGCAGGCCAGTTTGAACGAGCCCTACGAGGTGCGTTTTTTACAGAATGGCGACCTTTACTGGGTCGAGCGTGTGAGTCATACCGTGCGTTGTCTCGATGCCAAAACGGGCAAAGTCCGCACGGTCGCGGGCAACGGCAAGAAAGGATTTTCCGGCGATGGAGGCCCGGGCGACAAGGCACAGCTGAACCAACCGCATTCGATCCAGTTCGATGCCGAGGAGAAATTTCTCTACATTTGCGACATTCTCAACCACCGCTTGCGGCGGGTGGAGCTCGCTACGGGAATGATCGAGACCTGGTGCGGCACCGGCGCGGCCAAATCGCCAGCCGATGGCGCGCAGGTTGGCCCGGAAACACCTTTGAAAGGCCCGCGCGCAATCGACCGCGCCCCCGACGGAGACCTCTGGCTGGCCTTGCGCGAGGGGAATGCCGTGTATCGTATCGACATGAAGGCTGAGACCTTGCACCACGTCGCGGGCACCGGTAAAGGGGGCTTCACTGGAAACGGTGGCCCGGCCAAAGAAGCGACGCTCTCCGGACCGAAGGGCGTGGCCGTTTCCCCCGACGGCAGTCTGATTTACCTCGCCGACACCGAGTCGCACACCGTGCGGGCGATCGATCTTTCCAAGAATCCGCCGAGCCTTGAGCTGATCGTGGGCGATGGCAAACGCGGCGACGGCCCGGACGCGCCGGATCCTTTGAAATGTCGCATGGCTCGCCTCCACGGCATCTGTGTCGATCCCGAAAACGGTGATCTCTACATCGGCGATAGCGAAACCCACAAAGTGCGCGTCGTGCGAGGTTTGCCAGGCAAGCGTTGATCCCCCAGTAAGCCTTAGCGACGACGTCTCAGAAAGCCGGTCAGCAGTGCGCAGCCGAGGATAACCACGGAGGATGGCTCGGGGACGACGGTGATGGCAACGTTGTCGAAGTTGAGGAATCCTCCGTCCGGATTGAGAACGAGAATGCCGAGGTTTTGGCCGACGACTCCGGCGGTGGCGGCGATGTTGTCGGAGTATTCCGTCCAAGTGCCATCGACCGAGCTGTTAAAGGTGCCGATGGTGTTGAGGTTCGGATCGCTGCCGGCAAAGAGGGTGAGAGTGAGTCCGGAGGCATTATCCCAGCTTTTCGCCATGAGCGAGACGTCGTAGATGTCATCAGCGGCGATGACGTGATTGGTCAGCAGGTAAGTTCCGTCGCCTTGAGCAAGAAAAGCCGAATATCCGCTAAAAGTGCCCCACCAGGCACCTGCGCCTTCGACTCCGGCATCGTTGAGGGGGGGGGAGAAGTCCTGCCAGCCGGGGGTGTCATAGCCTCCATTGTCATCGAAGCCATTGGCAAAAGCATTTTGAGTGGTAGACTCAAAATCACCGTTTTCCAGCATGATAATGGTAGCATGTGCGGAGAAGGAAGCGGAGCTGAATGCGAGGGCGGCGAGGATGGGAGTTTTCATATGTGATTTCATTTTTAAAGAGTCCTGATCGGAATCGAGACGCAAAGCTTGCCAGAGTGCGGTGGGGAGGGCTTGTATGTTTAAGGCATGGAAGTGTATGTTTACGTCATGGCTTAGAAGCAGCACACTGGGGGGTCTGATTATTAACAGAATAAGATTTACATTGTGAAGACTTCTTGCTAAGTCTCTCACCATGAAATCGTTCATCGTTCTTTTGCTTGGGCTTGCGGCGGGTGCGGAGGCGGCGAGCACGCAGCGCGGCACCTGGTTCTGGGGAAGCGGGGGAGACCCCTGGGGATCGACGGAGGTGGTGGGTGACGCGGGGAAAGAGGCGACTGTGCTGGCCAATTTTTCGGCGCACGGGATTTCCCATGTTTATGGTTCTTACGGGAACCGGCCCGTTTCCGAACTGAGCACGATCGCGGATTGGAATGCTTCTTTGAACGTGGCGGGCATCACGAGCGAGTTGTTGCTGGCGGAGAATTCGTGGTTGGATCCCCTGAATCATGGGAGCCTGACGGATAAGATTCAGGACCGGCTGCTGACTTTTAACAACACGGTGGCGGCGAGTGAGCAGTTTCAGGGCTTGCATTTGGACATCGAACCGCAGGCCCTGGCGGGCTGGGGAGCGATGACGGGGGTGGAAAAACGCGACGAGCTCTACGCTCTCCTCGATGTTTACGAGGTGGCGCGGGATTATCTGGATGCCAACGGCGGGGCGACGATCACGCTGGCGGGGGATTTGCCGGTGTGGTTTGATTCGAGTCCGTCGATCGCGTGGACGGATGATGCCGAGCGCGATGCGTGGTTCGCGGATGTCGCGAGCGTGCTCGATTCGGTGAGTTTGATGCCTTTTGATCGCGATACTTTTTCGTCGATTGACAGTGGGGTGAGCTGGGAACTGGCAAACATGAGTGGTGCGGAGGTGCGGGTCGGTCTGGAAGTCGATATTCCGGGCACCTGGGCGGATATGGCGGAGTTCTGGGCGATGGCGGACACCATTGAAGGGACTTACGGTGAGGAAGTTGGCATTGACATTCAGAGTTATGCCAATTTTGCGGCGCAGACCATTCCCGAACCGGGAGTCTGGGCCTTACTGGGCCCGG
>JBNNED010000193.1:0-7227 GCA_050285825.1 Verrucomicrobiales bacterium
GACCCACCAGCCTTCGAAAATCTGGATCGAATAGACATCACTCGGCGTCTGCCCGTGGTAGGCCACGCACCACTGGCTGTCGCAGGCCCCTAATAAATCGCGGAAACCCGCCATGAAAAAAGTCAGCGCCGCCTGCGAGCCCCTTTTCAACTCCTCAGTCGTTCCCGCCCACAGCTTTTGCAGCGCGCGGATGTCCTCTTTGTTTAAAATTCCCTCCATTCTTAATCTTTCGTCGTCAATTTCTCGAAATCCAGGTTCTGCAGCGCCTCGCGCACCTGCGGATTTTTCAGCGCCTCCTTCACCTTCGGATGGCTCAGCAAAGCCGCGTAATTCCGCTCCTTCGCCAAGGCCGCCAGCTCCTGATCAAAGGCCACCAACTTCAGCAACTCACCCGAGTCCTCCCGCAAGCTCAACGCCACCTTCTCCTTCTGCGCGACCAGCGCCTTCGCCAGCTTCTCGCCCTCCTCGTCATTGAGAAAATCATACTCCCGCAGCCACCGCCCCGGCTTGCTCTCATCAATTTGCTTCTTGAGTCGAGCGAAAAGAGGTCGCGACGTCTCCTCCTGCGGGTTCTCCAAATTCTCGTCCAAATGCCGCAGCTCCGCCACCGAACCCAGATAGCGCACGCCCACGACCGCCCCGTAAGCCATGGCCGCCCCGACCAGCAGCCCGAAGAGACCCGCCGGCGGGCCGAAACCCACTTTTTTCGCCGCTCCCGTCGAATTAAATCCCGAAGTCAGAAATCCCAGCACCGAGCGGCATAGCGAATAAACCCCCACCCCCGCGATGAGCGCCACCGCCGTCGACATCCAGGGCTCCGGCTGCTCGACAATGTTCGCCGCGATGCTATGCCCGTTCTGATAGCCCCACCAGCCCGCGTAAGCCGCCAGCGCCACCGCCAGCAAAGCGAAAAGGAGCTTCACCAGGCCCTTCACGAAGCCCAGGACCGCAAAAACGACCACAATCAGCCCGATGACCCCGCCCGTGGAGAGATCATTGAAGTTCAAATTCTCGAACATGCCGCGAGTAAAGCGGATTTCCGGCCTGACTAAAACCTTAAACGGCGACAAGCTCCGCACAAGGCAGCCTCCCGATCTCAGGGGAAATTTTTTTCCCGGCCCGGTCGCGAGGAGCCAGGCCATTTTTCCGGCCTCCCTCTTCGGGCGAGCAAGGGCATTCCGGGCTTTAAGGGGGCTAGAATTGGCGGCAAAGAGACAGGAAGCCACTGCGCCCCCGCACGCGAAAAATGTGGTAGATGCCGGCGACGTATTGGTGGGCGGTTGAGGGGCTGACTCCGAGTTCGGTGGCGATTTCCTTCTCCGACAAGTCACTCAGCAAGAGCTTGAAAGTGTCGCGCTCTCGCGACGAGAGCATTTTCATGGCTGGGGGCAAGAGACCGCGTTCGAAAAACAAGCGCCGCATCAGCTGCCCCGCCCCGGAGAGCGCCAGGTAAGCCAGGGCGCGGTCCTCCTCGGAAAAGCGCGCCTTATCCGCCGAGCGATCAATGAGGAGGTAGGCTTCACACTCGGGAGCCAGATGATAAATGGCGTGCATCCGCTCCTTCACTCCGTAGATCGGCTCTAGGAAATCGCGGTATTTCCAGTGCCGATCCCATTCGTCATCACCGACACAATCCTGGCGCAAGTGCACTCGGGTCTGCCCCGCATGTTCGATGGCGTGGACTGTGAGTGGATCGTCCCCGTGCTTTTTTATCAGCTCGAAATAGCGCTGTTGAATGTCATCGTGCGTGCCTGTTTCAGGCTTCATCTTCACGATGTCCACCAGCCACCAACCGGCGAAAATTTCCAGAGAAAAGACATCGCAGGGAGAGGCACCGTGGCGGCCAGCATACCAGTGGCAGTCATCTCCATCGAGGAGTTCGCACAGACGCTTCATAAAAAGAAGAAGCGCATCCGTCGCCGGCCCTTCGAGATCTTCCGCTAATTGTCGCCACAGGGCTTGTAAGTGGACGAAGCGGCTTTCGATCTCCATGCTTAAAAAACTAACGCTTAAGGAGTTGCGAAACAATATCAATCTCTATGCGTGGACTATCGAGAGACTTGGGTGCGGATGAAAATCAGGCATTCTGGTCTCAAGCAGCGAGTTGGCGGAGCCCCTCGATTTGTTGCTGGCAGGTCTTGAGATAGGCCTCGACCAAAGCGGCGCTTTCGCCGTTTTTTTGGGCGCTCCCGAGTGATTTCCGGGCTTCCGTGAGTTTCCCGGCAAGAAAGCTGAGAGCGTTACTGCTGTTCTCCGTTTCCTGTTCCACGAAGTCGAGATCCGCCAAAAAATGCGAGAGAATTTCGAGCCCCCGTTTTTCGGCGTGGGCCTCTTCATAATACCGACTCTCGTCTCGCTGGAGATCCTGCAGTTCCTGAAAAAGAGCCTTGCGGGCCGTGAAGAGGCGCTCGATGGATTGGGAAATAACCCAGAGCGGATCCTGGCATTTTTTGACGAAATCAGCCAGCTCCTGCCGTTTGGCTGCGACCCGGCGGCTTTTTTCGGCCATTTCCCGATCGAGGCGTTGCGCAGCGGCTTGCAAACGGCTGTCTTGATCGTGGAGTTCCGCTAAAAAGGCTTGCAGGAGACTCTTGGTCTGCCGGTTTGTCGTGATCAGGCTTTGCAGGCGCTCGCTGAGCCTTCCCAGCTGGGCGTCGAGTTTCCCCATGGCCTCACTGGCTCCCGCTTTGAGTTGCTGGAGCTCTTTGGTGAGCTCCGGATAGGCGGTCTGCCAGCTCTGGAGGTAACTGGCGAGCTGGGCCCGCTCCGCCTCCACGGGTTCTTTGGCGGTGCTCAGAAAGTTCTGACAGCTTTGCTGCACCGGGCGCACGTCTGCCGGCAGTGATTTTTCGGCGATCACGGCCTGACAAGCCGCCATGAGGTGAGTAAAGGAAAGCTCCATGATCTGCTGCGATGTCCAATTAGGTCCCGACTTTTCGGAAAAAGCCGGGATTTCACGTGTTCACGCTGCCGGCGGGAGGACGACATCGCCATTCAGCTCTGCGACTTCTTTCGTTTGCACGTTTGTGAGTTGGTTCTCGATGTTATCAACAGTTTGAGTGACCTTGCCCCACTGCGTGTTCGCGGTTTCGAGGTAGGCCTCGACGAGGACCGGGAGTTGGCCGGATTTCGCCTCGCGCAGAGAATCGGCGACTTGTCCCAGGTTTTTATCAAGGAAGGTCCAGGCGTTGGTGAGATTCGAGGTCGCTGTGATGGCTGGGGAAATCGAGCTGTTGAGGCTGCCGATTTGGCTTTGAATGCCGGAGAGACAGCGGAGATTTCCTTCAATTTCGGATTTCTGCGAAATGAGCTTATTCTTGGTGTCGATGAGGTTCGCGAGGACGATGCTGGAGGCGACGGCTCCTCCCGCACCGGTAACGACGATGGCGATGCCAACCCCCACCAGCGGCAGGCTTGTGCCCGCAGTGATGAAGCTCCCGATCGCTCCCACGGCGATCAAGAAGCCGCCTCCGATGATCGTAAGACCACTGACGGCGACACCCGCGATCGCGCCCGCGATTTTGCCATCGAGGTCGGACATTTGCTGGTCGAGATTCTTCACCACTCCGTTTTTCCCGGTCATGATGACTTCGATTTTCCCCCGGGCGGTGTTGAAGTTTTGGGCGTCGTCACTAAGCTTGGAACGGAAGGATTGCAAGTCGCTGACGAGCTCGTGCGCAGAAGATTTTTTCTCTCCGACATCGCCCTTCAAAGCGGCGAGGAGATCGAGGGCGTCTTTTCTCGCCTGTGGGTCGTTGGTGGCTTTCCAGGCATTGATTTTATCAGAAATCAAGCTGTAGAAGTTGGTGAATTCGGTAGAATAGCCGCCGATGTCGGTGATGACATTGATCATGCGAGATTGCAGGCCAATCTCACCGGAGCCAGTGCCCAGGTAGGCATTGGCGTGTTGGCGGGCCGAGTCCAGAAAGCCGTTGATGTCGGGGAGTTTTTTGAGAACGTCGGGTGAGAGGTTGTCGAAGCTGACTTTTGGCTGCTTGAGGACTTGGTGGGCGTATCCTTGAATGGCGAGAGCAGAGGCTCCGGTGGCGTGGATCGCGCTCTTGGCTTGCAGGGCGGCCGTTCCTTCCGATTGAGCGAGGCCGTTGATGGTTCGAAATGCGTGGTGGTTCATAGCTTGATTCGTGGTGATAGGGGTGGTGGGATTTAGCTGATTTTTTGTGGAGCGGGAATTTCGTCCACCGTTTGGATGGGGACGTTGACGAGTTGTTTTTCCACGTCTTCAGCCTGATCAGCCATCTCTGCCCAAGCCTGGCCGGCCAGTCGCAGCGTGACGTCGAGATGGACGGGATCCACTTGACCATGGATGAGTCTGGCCTTGATCGCGCCAATATCGCGACTGATCTCTCCCCAGCCAATTTCCAGAGCGCTCAGGGCGTTGCCTTGGTCCGCAGCGGCCTCGGTCAGGGATTCCAATTGATCTCCGGCAACGGAGAGGTGGGCGTAGCTGGCGTTGATCTCCGCAGAGCGCTCGTAAAGGGTCGCCAATTCACGGTTGTTATTATCGAGTTCCAC
Source organism: Verrucomicrobiales bacterium (assembly GCA_050285825.1). Lineage (GTDB taxonomy): Bacteria > Verrucomicrobiota > Verrucomicrobiia > Verrucomicrobiales > Akkermansiaceae > SW10. The sequence continues at coordinate 4,534 of JBNNED010000193.1, forward strand.
AGCGGCCTCCACTACGGTCGCGCCCCCGGTGATGATGATGCCGACGCCGGAAATGATGGCTCCTACGGTGGTCCCTCCGGATGGCAGGGCCCCCACCGCGCCAATAGCAATGATAACGGCACCGGCGGCGAATCCGGCGGACCCGAGAACGATTTTCGTAATCTGCAGGCGATTCCCGGCCTGGGCCGCATCAATTTGCTCTTTGATCTTCTGCAGCTCGCCGTCTTCGCCGCTGACTTTCTCTCTCACGGTCTCGAGATCCGCCTGTAAAGCCGATTGCACACTGACAATCTGTGCGGAGAGAATGGCGAAATCCGCATTGAGTTTTTTGATCTTCGATTGCAGTGAGCCCGCGTGCTCTTCCAGGGCCTCGAGCAGACTGGTCAGTTCCGCTCGCGCAGCCTCGGCCTTTTCCCCCGTGCCCTGACTTAATTCGGCGAGCAGTGGGCGGGCGTGCTTGAAGAAAGTAGCAAACTGGGTCGCGCTGGCTGAAAGGTCACTCAGGACCCCGATCAGCCGGGGCTCCAGGCTATCGAGAAAGCGTTGGGCGTGCTTTGTGGAAAGAGCTTGGTGGTAGGAAAGTTTCTCAAAAATCGCGGCTTCCGGGGAGTCTGGCTCGACGAGGGAGAGAGAGCCTTGTGTGGCGATCACCAAGGAATGGACCTGCATCAGCGCAGCTGCGTTGGCCGCCGTAATGACATCGCCGTAGAGCTCTTTCGGGGAGAGCTGCGCTTCGCTGGAAAAGGTGAGATGAATGATGTTGTCGGCGCTCATAGTGAGAGTTGATCTTGGGTGAGTTGACGTTTCCGTTTGAAAAGCAAGGTGGCGGCGATGAGCCCCAGAATCCCCGTGCCCGGTTCAGGGACAGTTTCCGCAAAGGAGATGTTATCGATGCTGTAACCGATATTTTCGCCGGTGAATCTGAAGAGCGTGTAGTGCTGCGAGGGGTCATCATCGACAAAACCAAAAAAGCGGGTCTGGAGATCACCGGGAGAAGTGTTCTCCAGCTTGGTCTGGATCAAACCGAGATTCGAAGTCAGCCCCTGATCCGGCTCTTCGCCAAAAAAGCGGTAATCAAAGCCCAGCGAACTTACCGATGTGCCCGCCGTAAAAGTAAACTCCAGATTGCCAGCCGCGAACGGGTCGTCATCATCGACCTGCAGGTAATTCGACCCATTCATATTGTAGGCCCCGCCATCGTTCTGCACGGAGTTTTGCCCGGAGGGAAAGCCCTGCGCGCTGGTGTGGTAGATCGTCAGTCCCAGGCTCGTGGTGAGGGGAGCCGCACCGAAACTCGTCTCTGTGGCAATGCCGTTCAGGTCTTCCGTCTGCGCCGTGCCTCCGGCCACGCTCACGGCGTTTTCCCAGGCCGTGCGGTCGGTGTAGATCGTGATCGCGCCCTGCATCTGGGTGGCGGAGAAAAGCGCGCCAAGCAAGAGCCGGTGGGCACCGAAGATAGGCCGTGTGTTCATAAAAATGTAGTCGTGGAAGCTCAAGAGCGAGGAGGATAAATCCCTTCAAGGGCGATGACGAAGTTGACGCACGCATAGGGCGGCATGGTGTCGATAGGATGTCCGTCTCCCGTCTGGCCGTTGGTATTCGTGATTTCGATGGAACCAGAAACCAGCTTGGGAGCCATGAGCTGATCATCTGCCGGACTACCGTAGATGGGCTGATCACTGGGTCCCAAAGCGTTATTCAGAGGATTGTTCTGGCGGGAAACAGTGGCCGATTTTAAACTCAAATCGTGTGTCACCGTCGTCTCCGAGCTGTGCGTGTGCGCTGGTAAATGCTGCTCCGTCAGCTGCACTTCCCGTCGTCCGCCATGGGAGCCGAGAGGGTATGCAGTTTGTCCCGGTCCGTTGCCACTCCCTGCGTGAACCGGCATCCGCCCGCGAAGATCCGGGAGGGCAAACGTCGTTTTCCCGTCTCCGCCGTATTGATCTCCAATGACGCTGAAAAGCGCGTTATACTGGCTCACAGAAAGCAATTGGCCGTCGCAAAAAGCCCAATTCCGGGGGGCGAAATGTCCTGCGAACATCGTGATTTGTCCAATGTATGGTTCAGTCATGAATTTAGTGTGATTTTCTTATGAAGCTATGTTGCATTGAGTAGAATTCATAAAAATTGATAGGTTGAAATCAAAAACATGAATTGAATGATGATGAATAACATGAACACGACTAAATAGTTGTGTTCATGCGTATGAGTAAGTGGGGAGGAGTCCCTTGCTGTGATCGGACTACAAAAATAGGATGTGATCCTGATGATATTCCGGCCAAAAGCAGCCTGAAATGTTCCCGCGTACTTGTCAGCGGAACACATAGAACCCCCGGTGGCCGACGGAGCCAGAATGTAATGAGGCAAGGCGTCTCTCGAGAACGGAGCACAAGCTCTCACCCAGAATGTGGCGGGCAAGGATTTCCTCCGGCAAACCGATGAGGAAATGACACTGGAGCACGGGTCTAATCGCCCGGCACCTGCGCCGGGCGGGCGGCGGCTTCACCCTTTTCATCCAGCCAGGTGTTGTTTTCAAAAACGAAGCTCTCCGGGGCCGTCCCGCCTCCGATATTGAACTCGCGACCGCCGCCAATCCGCTTCCGATCGTAGCTGATGCGGTTCCCACTGACGCGCACTTGCCCACAGGGCAAAAAACCCTCCCGCCGCGTCTCCTGCAGGATGCGGAAAAGCCAC
>JBNNED010000194.1:0-8839 GCA_050285825.1 Verrucomicrobiales bacterium
AACTGTCCGGTTGGCGCCCCCGGGCGCGGATGGCCTCCAGGCATTTAAAACGCGCGATGGTCTTGACCCATGCCGGAAAACTCGTCCCCATCTTGAAGTCCGCGGCCTTGCGGGTCACGACGAGAAACACCTCCTGTAAAACATCCTCCGCTAAGGAAAAATCTGCAATCATGACCATGATGTACCCACGAATCGCAGGCTGGTACTGAATAAAGAGCCGCTGCACCGCCAAGGTGTGCGCCTCTTCATTCCGCTCAGTTGGTTCATCAGGCATAGACTTACAGGGAGATGCCCCGGAGGCGTGAAAACTTAGCAAATTTTTTTGCTAAGTTTTTGGAGCTTGAGACCATGCTCCTATTGACAGGGCACTGTGCACTTCGAACTGCCCGGCCCATGAAAACACACCAAACAAACACGATGACACAAAAAAACAAGCTCCCCCTCGCCCTCGGTTCGCTTTTGCTCACCAGTATCGGAACTCTCTCCGCGACGAGTTTGCTCTTAAACTTCCATACCACTCATGTGGACGATCCTGGTCCCGTCGCCGCCCCTTATCTTGATCTCACACCCGGCCATGATCTCGGTGCCATCCCAGGCGGCAAGACGACCTGGAATAACTTCGTCGCCACCACCCCGGGGAGCTCACTTTCCTACGGAGATGGTAGCGCTGCGACCGGTGTGCTCGTCACCTTCGGTAGCGAGTCCACAGCCGGCAGCGGCATCATCGACTACACGAGCCCCAACATCAACAACTCCGCTCTTCGCGGAACCGGTGGCGGCATCGCCGGCATGGAATCTCTCGTCTCAAACCCAGGCTCCATCTACGGCGATGGCAACAACACCACAAATTCCGCCCCAGCTCGCACGGGCTGGCTGGGCGGAGCGGGCAATACCGCGATCGGCATGCGAATCGATGGCTTGGCCGCTGGCAGCTACGACATTTACGTCATGGGGCGCAATACCAACTCAAATGCATCCGAGTCGCCCATGGCCTTTTTTGCCTCCACTGGGATTTCCTCATCTGTCTTCGACTTCTCCTTGGAAAGCGCAAGCTCCATGAGCAATACCGGAGTAGCGAGTCCGGACCCAACGGCCTACAATGACTTCGTGGCCGGAGACAATTACACCGTCCTGAGCGTGGACATCGCCGCCGGAGAATCCCTCTTCCTCGCGTCCGACGGAACGGGATCAGAAACACGAGGCTTTTTCAACCTCGTCCAGCTCGTGGCCGTCCCGGAACCCTCGACGGCCTTCCTCGCCCTGTGTAGCTTCACTGCGCTCCTCCGCCGTCGTCGCTGAAGCCCCGCAGCCACTCGAGAATCCCCTCCGCCGCCTTCTCGGAAATGCCACGGATCGCCGCCACTTCCGCCGGCGCGGCTTGCCGCAAACGCGCCACCGAGCCGAATTTCTTCAGGAGCGCTTTCTTCCGCGCCGGTGAGACCCCGGGGCAGTCGTCCAGCACCGACTCCCGCATGCGTTTTCGCAGCAAAAGCTCGTTGTAATTGTTCGCAAAGCGGTGCGCTTCATCGCGAATCCGCTGGAGCAATTTCAAGGCTCCTTTTTCGTGCGAAATGCGCAAGGGCTCGCTCTCGCCCGGAAAAAAAATCTCCTCCCGCTGCTTGGCCAGCCCCACCAGCGGGAGGCCCCCCAGCCCGAGCCGCTGCAACTCCGCCGCCGCCACGCCGAGCTGGCCTTTGCCGCCATCGACGATGACCAAATCCGGCAGGGTGATTGGCGATTTCCCCTCCCGCGCCAGCCTCCGCAGCACCTCGATCGCTCCCTCCTGGCTCGCCTCCGCGACCTCCGGATTGGCCCGCCTATTCTCGCTCAAAATCCGCCCGTAACGCCGTCGCACCACCTCCGCCATCGAGGCAAAATCATCCTGACCCTCCACCGTTTTAATGCGGTAACGCCGGTAGTTTTGGTTATCCGGCGCCCCCTCGGTGAAGCGCACCATCGAGGCCACGATGTGCGTCGAGGAAATGTTCGAAATGTCGAAACACTCCATCACGCGCGGCGGCTCCGGCAGCCCGAGCTCTTCGCCCAGCTCCGCGAGATCTTCCAGCGGTTTCACTGTCGTCGGCACCCCGCGTCCCCGACTGAACTGTCGGCTGGGACTCAGCGCCAGTTCGAGGTTCCGCACGACGTCCCGCAACTTCGCCGCACGCTCGAAATCAAGCGCTTCCGCCGCCTCCGCCATCTCCTCGCGCAGCCTCTTCAATCGCTGTCGCTTCCCCTTCCCCGCCAAAATCTCGCAAGCTTCCTCGACGCGCTCCCGGTAGTCATCCGCGCTGATCTTTCCCACACAGGGAGCCGCGCAATTTCGGATGACGTCGGCGTGGCAATGCCGGTAATTTTCCTTCCCCGGCACGCGGGGTCGACAGGTCCGCAAACCAAGTTCCCGATTCAGCCACTCCACCGTCGCGCGGATCGCTCCGCCGTGCGCGAAGGGCCCGAAATAACGTGCGCCGTCACTTTTCCGCAGGCGCGTGAGCACGAAGCGCGGCCAGGGCTCATCGAGCTGGATTTTGACGAGCGGGAAGCGTTTGTCGTCGCGAAACATGACGTTGTAACGCGGGCGATACTGCTTGATGAGCTTGCTTTCGAGGATGAGCGATTCGTGCTCGTTACGCACGGTGTGAATCTCAAAATCCCGGATGGAATCGATCAGCGCCCGGTTCTTCAAATTCGCCAGCGTGGCCTTCGAGGGCACGAAATAATTGGCCAGGCGCTTACGCAAATCCCGCGCTTTTCCGACGTAGATGATCGAACCCAGGCGGTCCTTCATCAGATAAACCCCCGGCTGGTGCGGCACGTCCTTCAATCGTTCCCGGAGACTCGGCTGCGCTGGCATCGTCCCCCAAACTAACGGAAAATCCCGCGCTGGCAAACCCCCACTTCGCTTCTCCCTTTCCAAAAGCAGGCCCAGAGGCTAAAAAACCGGTGTTGAAAACCTTTCCCGCCAAGATCGCCCTCACCGCTCTCCTCCCCGCCGGAGTGTGCTTTCTGCTCGCCGCCCTCAGCCTCCACTGGCCGCCCCTACGCGCCCTCGAAGAGAAAATTCTCGCCATTCTATCCCGCGCCGACTTCGTCGAAAGCGCGCCCGACCTACCCGCCCGCGCCCGCACTTTTCAGATCAAAAGCCTGCCCGAGAGTCCCGCGCCGCTCACCTACCAGACCGGCGACGACCCCGAGCGTCTTTTCCAAAAAAGCCCGCCCTCGCCTCCCGATTGGCTCGTCATTCTCAAACGCGCCCACGAGCAGGGTTTCTCGCAAATCACCATCGCCGAGCTCCTCAGTTGGGAGAACGCCGACGCCCTTGAGCTCGGGGCTCTCGAACACGGCCTCGCGCAATTCCCCCGCGCCGTCCTCGGCATCGACCTCCGTCGTGAAGCCACCGAAGCGCCCCTCCCGCCCTGGCTCGAACGCTCGCGCATCCCCCTGAGCAGCCTTGCGGGCTCGGCCGAACTCTTCCCCGTCGTCAACCGCGTCCCCTTCCCGCCCTCCGCCACCGGGCCGGGCGTGACCTACTACGGCTTCCGCCAAATCGAGACCTCACCGCCGGAAATCGACGGCTCCCTCATCCACTTCCCCCTCCTCGCCCGCTGGGGAGACGCCCTCCTGCCCTCGCTTGAACTCGCCCACCTCATGGCCCAGCACGAGCTTTCCCCGGGCGAACTACGCATCGTCCCCGGCCAGCACCTGCGGCTCGGCGAGAAGGGTCCGCTCATCGCCCTGGATGAATTCGGGCGTACCAGCGCAGCACTCGCCTCCAGCACGCAGCATCCCCCCGCCACCGAGCTCCTTTTTCAGGAAGATCAGAAAAAAAACGACCAGCCTGCCGAGACCGTCCTCTGCCTCGTTGAAAAAGACGCCCCGCCGCAGCTCCGCCAGCTTCCCGCCAATCTCAGCCTCCTCTCCGCCCGCTTCGCCATCCCCGCCCACGCCCTCCAGCAACCCGCCCCCTGGCTCTACGCCCTCGGCACTTACCTCTTCACGTGCCTTTTCCTCCTGATAGCGAGCAGCCCGCGCAAACGCTTCTGGATCCTGGTGCCCTTCCTCCTCGCCCTTCCCCTTGTTCTTCCAAATTTCGGAATCTGGCTCACCGCCATCCCCTTCCTCGTCACCGCCCTGCTCCTCGCGCTCCTGCCTCATTCTCCCGATTTCTCTTCCGCCGACCACGCCCTGTCATCCTCGGGCTCAAAAAGCGCCGCACGCTTCACCAGTCATAAAAAAATCCGCTTACGCCGCAAAAAACGCCGCCACTAACCCCATCTCCACCATGTCCACCGCCACCGACAAAGCCGCCGCCCTCATCGAAGCCCTTCCCTACCTCCAGCGTTTCCGCGGAGCGACCTTCCTCATCAAAATGGGAGGCTCCGCCATGGAAGACCCCGCCCTCGTGCGCGAAGTCATGCGCGACGTCGTCTTCCTCGAAGTGGCCGGTGTCCGCCCCATCATCGTCCACGGCGGCGGCAAGGCCATCTCCGCCGCCATGAACGCCGCCGGACTCGAAGCCCAATTCATCGGCGGCCTGCGCGTGACCACTCCCGAAGCCATCGACATTGTCGAAAAAACCCTCAACGAGCAGGTCAACGCCGACCTCGTCAAAATGCTCAACGGCCTCGGCGGCAAAGCCACCCCCATCCACGGCACCGACGTCTTCACGGCCGAAAAACTCCTCGGTAAAGACGACCATGGCCAGCCCGCCGACATCGGACGCGTCGGTCGCGTCGTCTCCTGCCGCACCGAAGACCTCCTCTACGCCACCAGCTCGAACATCGTTCCCGTCATCTCCCCCCTCGGCTCCGACCAGGAGGCCGGCCACGCCATGAACATCAATGCCGATCTCGCCGCCGCCGCCCTCGCCTGCACCCTCAAACCAGCCAAACTCGTCTACCTTTCCGACGTCCCCGGCCTCCTGCGCGACCCCGCCGACTCCGACACCCTCATCGAGTCCATCACCATCCCCGAAGCGCGCGAACTCATCGCCGATGGCACCATCTCCGGCGGGATGATCCCCAAAATCACCTCCGCCATCGAGGCCCTCGACGCCGGCGTGCAGAAAGTCCACTTCATCGACGGCCGCCGCCCCCATTCCCTCCTCCTCGAGATCTTCACCCAATCCGGCATCGGCACCGAAATCCGCTAATACCAATGAGTGAAACTATCTGGTAGAATGGCTGAGTCGGTTTTCGTGGAAAATCAAGGCGTGAGGCGCGCGTGGTGTACCCGAGGGCATTTCACGAGCACCACAAGCAACGAACAACGCCGATTTTACCGAAAAACGGCCAGCTTATTCAGGCAACGCGCAGCCTGTCATCCACCACATTTTAAACAAATCCATTCTGCCAGATCGTTTTGCGAGTTGGTATAAGGACGATCAATCGTCGCTCAAAAGCGCAGCTGCACGAAGGCGCGTCGCTGGTTCTCGATTTCGTATATGAAAACGGCGAAGACGCAGCGTTCCTCGCTGTCGAGTTCGAGCTCTGCGGAAGGAACGCCATCAATGCGCAAGCGCGGCGTTCTTTTGAAGTCTCCGAGGAGGACGGCCTCGTGAGAGGCGACTTTTTTCGTTTCCCCGGTGCCGTGAACCTCGATTTCGCCTCCGCTGAGGTTGATGATCTGCACGCGGGCGAAGTCCTTCCCCGCTGGAAGTCCCTCGAAGGCGGCGACCGCTTCTTCCTTGTGACGGGGCAAGACGATGAGTTGGTTTTGCTCCGCTTTCAGCGTGAAGGGCTCGCCGTGACAGGACAAGATCGCCTCTTCCTTGATGGAAAAATCCCCCGAGCTCTGGCGGGGCCCGAGAACGACCGGAAAGTGCTTCCCGTCCAGCGTTAGAACGTAGCCGATCTCCTTTTCCGCGAGATTGACAACGCAGACGTTCTCCGCCCGGAGCGGGAGGATGGCGAACAGGCCGAGGAGCGCGCTAATCACGCAGCGCGTACAGGAAGGTATTGAATTTGAGGTTCTTATCTTCGTCTTCATAAACAACAGTAAGAACCGTCATAGGCTCCTGATGTTCCTGTATACGCGAAATAATATTTCCTTCAAACATAATCGGCACCGGCTGGCCTTTCCAACCCGCCAGCAACTGCTCTTCCCAGGGAATCAAGCGCACTTGCTTATTGGCGAAGGTCAGCAGGCGGGGTTCGGCACAGGCGGAGACCACGGTGAGCGAATAGCCCCCTTCTTCGGTGGCCGCCTTGACTTTTTTCAAACGAAAAACCGGGACTTCCACCTCTTCTCCATCGACTTTTTTGGCCACCATTTCGATCGCGACCACGTAGCAGTTACTTCGCGTGTTCCCCTCCAGCTTGACATGGCCGCTCAGGGGATCAATGGCGAGCGAGCTGTCAACCGACTCGATTCCAATGCTCAGTTGCTCGGAATCAACCGAGAACAAACCCATATCGTCGCCGGGTTTCAACGTCACCTCGCCGCCGCCGCCTTCGCCCGCCGTGTCCGTGTAGGTGACGTCGAGTTTCAGCGGTAGGGTGGTGGCGTTGACGATATTGACGTTGGCCACCTTCGTGAGATCCTGGGCGCAGAGCGAGGGCAGGAAGAAAGTGAGAGCGGCGAAGAGAACTTTACATGGAACGTTCATAAAAGTTGGTGATGTAAGCGGGTTGGTTCGGCTGGATACTACCATCCGTGTCACGCGCCGGCTCGACCGAAAAGCCCATCACTTTCGAGCGGGAGCCGAGAACTTTGCCGTCGGCATCGAGCAACTGGCCGGTGACGTAGACGCGGAAGCAACGGCTGCGGAACGTGACGAGATTGGCGACTTTGGCGAACAAGGCCTCGCGCCCCCGGTCGTCCCACTCATCGCTGGGCCGACTGCCGTTCAACCAGAGATCCCGGTTCCCGAAGGCGGGGCGGCCATCGGACAATTTCAGGGCGGCGAGATCGGAAAGAGCCATGAAAGGCGCTTCCTGCCGCTGCTCGATGATGGCCTCCACGATGAGATCGGCAATGTGCGCGCTGCCGGAAGACTTCGGCGGGAAGTATTTTTTGACCGCGCCGCCCGCCCGCTCACCGGGGTCGTCATTGAGGAGCAAGTCCGCGAACAAGGCCCGCAAGACCTCGCGGGGCGCGGTGTTGATGTTGATCTTTCCTTTCAGCTCCTGCAGGCCGGTGGGAATGCCCAGCGTCGTGTCGGGATTCCGCAGGTAAAACAAGTCGAGAAGCTGGGCCGCACGCCAATCTTCATTGTCGAAAACGGCGAATTCCTCCCGCCCGATGGCCAGGGTCGCTCCGCCACCGCAGCGACTTTCCTCACCATTGCCATCCGCCACCGTGATGTCCCGCCACTGCGCGGGATCGAAGATATTCCCCAGCTCACCCAGACTCTGATAGCGCCCCTCGTTGGAAATGTGCGCCACCGCCAGCTCGGGCTCCTGCTGTTCCGAGGCGTCCACCGTCGGGATGCGCGAATCGCTCATTGCGCGGCCATAATTCCCGTCGTGCCCGCCGTCCGGCCAGCGACTGTATTTGACCTCGTTGTAGTTCGAATTTCCAATGCCATTCTTCTTGGCCCGACCCCCAAAGTTCGAGTTACTGCTGAAGGTGTTGGCGTAGATCGGGGTGTCGATGTAGGTCGAGGCCCGCGGATCCCCGTATTGGATGCCGACATTGCGCCGCCCGTGAATGTCGGAGGCTCGCCAGTCCATTTGCAGTGCGACCGAGGCCTGGCCCTTCCACTTCCGCTGGGATTCGCCCTGGCGCAAGGTGCCATTGGTCCGCCACATCCCACCGCGAGCCCAGTCGACCTCCCGTCCGTTCCAGAATAATTTATACGAGCTGTCGTAGGTGTTATCAAAGACAAAGTAATAGCCACCGCTGTCCACCGGCGGGTTGAAATTATAGTTTTTTTCGTAAGTCGGCTTGCTGCCATCGGCCAGAACCAACTCGACCACCTTGTAGCCGTTCGGCTCGATCGTCACCGGGTTTCGCAGTTCCAGATTCAGCGGACCGAAGGGCTCGGAAGCTCCACCGCCGGGACTTTCGATGCGGTGGAGGTTGATGTTTTCCAAGCTGATCTGACCGGTGATCTCGTGATGCGTCGGGTTCCAGAGTTCCACGAAGGTGCGCACCTCGATCGTCGGATTCCGCGCACTCCCGCCCGGCCGCCAGACGTAGCGGTCGTAAATTTCGTTCACGAAAGGATAGGAGTCGACCCCACGGTAACCTGCTCCCACGGTCGCATCACTGTCTTCGTCGGCGTAGTCGATGATGCTCGCCGCCAGGGTCTTGAGATAATCCTGATCGTTGGGAAAGCCGCCCTTGCGCCCCTCAAATTCCGGCAAGTGCCGCTGGATGTGGTCCGCGATGCCGTCCACGTCGCGCGCGGCCACCAGCTCGTTGAGATCCTTCGCCGCTTCACCCGCCGAAGCGTAGCCCTTGCCCCGCGGCACCAAGGGCTGCACAAAGGTCTCTGGCAGCGAGTAAACGGTGTAGGGAGCGACTTTTTTCGCGTCTTCTTCCCCGAGAAGCAGCGCGAGGTTCCCTTCCGTCAAAATCCGCTTTCGTTCGTCCTCCAAAGTCGTCCAAGGACCGCTTTCCGGAGCTTCATCGGCCTGCGGATTGAAAAGGAATACCACGGAAGTTCGCGCCCGCTCTCCCCGAGCCCCCGATCTTCCAAAGCCGCCAGATCCCCGTCGATATAAGCATTGAGGCCCTCGACCCAGAAAGCGTAGCGCCACTGGCGACCTTGGTCGTCCGTTTCATAACTGACCCACTTCGCTTGCGCGCGGCGGCCGTCCAGTCCCACTTCCCGCACGAAGGTTTCCAGCCCTGCTGGCGTCGTTGGTTGAGAAAAACTCGCGCCGCCCTCCAC
>JBNNED010000195.1:0-2699 GCA_050285825.1 Verrucomicrobiales bacterium
AGATTGGAAAAAATGGCGATGTTACCGGCGGTGTTTCCAACGACGAGGTCTTCGTCGCCGTCGCCGTCCCAGTCGTGAGCGTACGGGGTGGCGAGCGCTCCGAATTTGAGGGTGTCGGCTTCTTGCTGGAAGTAGGCGGGCTGATGGAAAACGGGGGTGTCGGCTCCTTCCGGGGTGACGTTTTCGACCAAAGCCACACGTCCATCTTCGTCTCCCACGATGAGATCGTGGTCGCCGTCGCCGTCCCAGTCGAAGGCGGTCGGAACGATCATTTGCAGGTGCATCACGAGCGGCTTGCCATCGCTGCCAGTGAGCTTGAATCCGGTGGCGTATTCCGGTTTTTCCCGAGTGCCGATATTTTGAAAATAGGTAAAGCCGTCGAGGAACTCTCCGCAAAGCAAGTCGAGGTCACCGTCCCCGTCGAAGTCGGCGAAGTTTGGGCTGGGCCAGCCGTAAACGTCGATTGGAGAGCCGCCTGCGCGGACTTTGACCGGCTTGTCAGAGTACTTTCCCTTCACATTTTCGATGAGGTAGACGTAGCCGTGCAGCGGGCCGTTGTGCCAGCGCCCTTCGGAGTCGTAGGCCTGATCCCAGACGTAATCACTCCAGTCGCCGATGCCGACGACGAGATCCTGATCGCCATCGCCTTCCCAATCGACGTAACGCCACATCCGGGCGCGGGTGTTGCCGCGATGAAAGCGAGCGTCATCGTAAATTTTTTTACCATTCTTTCCGGCGCCTGATTTTTTGAAATCGGGAAATTCGAAGTTTTCTTTGAGCACCCGGGGCTCGCCGTCGACATAGCTGACCTGAACGTTGTGACCGGTGGGACCGAGGTATACGGCGGGTTTGAAAACCGGCATTTTTACCGAAGGATCCTGGCTTGGATTTTCAAAGAAATACAGGCCATTGCTCGGCTTGTCAGGGCCGGAGACGACGAGATCGATGTCGCCGTCGCCATCGAAGTCCATGGGCAGAGGCCAGGCCCAGAGACCGACGCCGAGATCGACTTCGAGTCCGGGGTTGTTGTACTTCAGGGGCCGGAGTTTCCAGTCTTCCTGAGCGGGCAGGAGAGCGGCGAGAAAGACGGTGATGAAACAAAGACGCGAAATGGCGGGCATGACGCCGGTGAGATACGCCCGTCGCCCCGCCGTTCTTGCAAGGGGAGAAAAGCGGGTCAGTTCGGAACTTTTTTCCTTCCCATTCGCGCGCGGCGGGCAAGGATGGCCTTGATATGAGCTTACCACAGAACCTGGTCACGATTCACCCGTATTTCAAACTCCAGCCCGGCCGTGCCGAGGACGCGCAAGCGATCATGGAGGAATTTGTCGCTAAAACGAAGACGGAAGAGGCCTGCCTCTTCTACGAATTCACGATCAATGGCGACTGGGTCTTCTGTCGCGAAGGCTACGTGGGCGGCGAAGGCGTTTTGACGCATCTCGAGAACGTTGGTTCGGTCATTGAAAAAATGCTGACCATTTCCGAGATGCCGCGCTTGGAGTTCCATGGACCCGGCGAAGAAATCGACAAACTCCGCGAGCCTCTGGCCGAGCTAAAGCCGGATTTCTACGTTCTGAGCGAAGGGATCCGACGCTAATACCAAATCCAAATAAGAACTGGTTGATTGGCGGAGGTGTTTTTTATCGAGGCAAGGCGCGAAGAGGGAGTGGTGATTTCACCATGACCGATGAGAAACGCAGTCTCGGTGAAAAACGACCCGCCCTTTTCTTAAAGCCGCAAGGCCAAGGTTCCGATCTATGGCTCACAATCGGCCAGAGCTTATTTTGATTTGGTATCAGCAAGTTCCATTCAGCAACGACTGAGCTCGTCGAGCGCCTCGCGCGTGCGGCGGGTGAGGAGGGGGGCCGCTTCGGCCATTAGCGTCTCCAGGGGGAGGCCGATTTCGCTGAGCGAAGCGTGGTGATCGAAGAGCCCGGCTTCCTTGACTTCCAGGGCGATGTGTCCGGCGAGGGCGAGGGTGGGTTTGCCCGCTTCTTTGGCGAGGCGGGCGATGCCGGCGGGACCTTTGCCGGAAAGCGTTTGAGCGTCGATTGACCCTTCACCGGTGATGACGAGGTCGGCTCGCGCCAGTCGCTCGCGGAGATTCAGGGCGTCGGCGACGATGTCGAAGCCGGGTCGCAGGCTGGCGTGGGCGAAGTGCAGGAGGCCGAAGCCGAGTCCGCCTGCGGCACCCGCTCCGGGCACGAGCGCCTGTTCGTTCGCTCCGGTGATGGCGACGAGGTGGGCGAGGCGGGCTTCGAGTTCTTTTTCCAAGTCCGGGGTGGCTCCTTTTTGCGGACCGTAGATGGCCGTCGCGCCGTTCGGGCCGAGGAGGGGATTGTCAACGTCACAGGCGACCTCGATGGGCGGGAGGGCGAGATCGTCCGGGGCTTCGATGCGGTTGAGTTCGAGTAGGTCGGCGGGGAGCGGGCGGAGGTTGTGACCGGCGGTGTCGAGAAAGTGGTAGCCGAGGGCGCGCGCCATGCCGGTGCCGCCGTCATTCGTCGCACTGCCGCCGATGCCGATGAGGATTTTACGGGCGCCGGAGGCTTGCGCGGCGTGCCGGAGGAGCTGTCCGGTGCCTTCGGTGGAGGAATGGAGGAGGTCGCGATCAGCGGCGGAAACGAGCTCAAAACCACTCGCCGAGGCCATTTCCATGACGGCGATGTCCCCGGTGCAGAGGGCGTAACGGGCGGTCA
>JBNNED010000196.1:0-4023 GCA_050285825.1 Verrucomicrobiales bacterium
GGCTTCGAACTGCGCCGTCCGGTCGACCGCGCTCCTTTGGAAAAATGCCCGCTCTGCAAGAACCCCGTGCATAAGGTGGTGAGCCGGGTCAACACCCCGAAGATCACCAAGCCCTTTTCGACCGTGGATGCGAAGAAGGCGGGCTTCACCGTGCTGGAGAAGCGCGATGTGGGCACCTACGAGAAAATGTGACAGGCCGGGGCGGGCGAATTGTTTGGTTTTTCCGAACGATTGCGAAGCGCTATATATGACGTGCGATTTTCAAAAAGGTGCCATATCTGGCATTTCGAGCCTCTTTTGCTTGTTTTCCCCCTGAAATGGTCCAGGGTGGGTGTTGCCTCTCGGTGGGCTCCTCCTCATGTATTTAAAATCCCTGTATCTCCACGGCTTCAAGTCCTTCGCGGACAAGACGACCTTTGAGTTTGATCGTGGGGTGACGGGGATTGTCGGGCCGAACGGCTGCGGGAAGTCGAATGTCGTCGATGCCGTGCGCTGGGTGCTGGGGGAGACCTCGGCGAAGGCCTTGCGCGGGGGAGAGATGGCGGATGTGATTTTCAATGGCTCGGAGAAGCGGCGCGCACTGGGCATGGCGGAGGTGACGCTGACGATGGCGGATTGCGAGGAGGCGCTGAAAACCGAGCACAACGAGGTGGCCATCACGCGGCGGGTTTATCGCGACGGGAAGTCGGAATACCGCATCAACGGGACGCTGTGCCGGCTGCGCGACATCGGCGATTTGTTCATGGATACGGGGATCGGGCGCTCGTCGTATTCGATCATGGAGCAGGGGAAAATCGACCTGCTGCTGAGCTCGAAGCCGGAGGACCGTCGTTCGGTCTTTGAGGAAGCGGCGGGGATCACGAAGTCGAAAAAAGAAAAGAAGGAGGCGCTGCGGAAGCTGGAATACACCGAGGCGAACTTGCTGCGCGTTTCCGACGTCATGGAAGAGCAGGAGCGGCGGATCGGGGCGCTCAAACGGCAGGTTGCCAAGGCGCGCCGCTATCAGGCCTTGTTCAACGAAGTGCGGATTCTCGATACGCACCTGAGTCATCATAAATTCACGCACTTGCGGGCGGAGCGGGAGGAACTCGCCGTTTCTTTGCGCTCACGGGAGCGCGAGAAAGACGTGCTGGAGCTGGAATTGCCCGAGCGGGAGGGGAAACTGGCGGAAGTGCGGGCGCGCGCGGAGGCCCTGGAGGCGGAATTGACGCGCTTGCGGGGTGATCTGGCGGAGAAACGCAATGTCGTCTCGACGGCTCGCAACCGCATCTCCTTCAACGAGGAACGCAAGGCGGAGCTGGAGGAACGCATCAAACGCTACGGCGAGGAAATCGCGCAGGCCGAAGCGCGGCTGGGCGCGGAGGAGGAATCGCTGGCGGAGAGTCGCCGCGCCCTCAGTGAGCTCGAAGGGCGGATTTTGTCACAGGAGGAAGCGGTGGCGGCGCGGGAAGCGGAGATGCGGGGGGCGCGGACGCGACGCGAAGAGGTGGAAAAAGAAGGGCGGATGGCGCGCACGGAGCTGAACGCAACCCAGAATTTGATCGCCTCCACTCAGGCGAAACTGGAGAGCGCCCTGTCGCAAGTCGAGGGAAGTCGGGAACGGGCGGCGGAGCTGGCGGGCGAGGCCGGACGCCTGCAGGAGGAACTCGACCGGGCCGGGCGGGAGCGCGAGGCCCTGGAGCGCAAATTGAACGCGCATCTGGAGCAGCGCGCGGGTTTGGAGGCGGCGCTGGCTGCGGCGGAGGGAGAATTCCAGCGTGGGCGGGAGGAGATGGAGGCGGCGCGCCAGGCGGTGACGGAGGCCCATGGAGAATGGACGCGGCGGAAGTCGCGTTGGGAGGCGCTCGCGCAATTGGCGGACAGCGGGGAGGGCTTGCGGAAGGGGACGCAGGCGGTGTTGAAGGGGCTCAATGATCCGGCTTTGATCAAGGAGGGGCTGCGCGGGGTGCTGGGGCAGCAGTTGAAGGCTCCGGACGAGTACGCCGTGGCGGTGGAGGCCTTGTTGGGCGAGGATTTGCAGACCGTTTTGGTGCGGGATGAGGACTTGGCGGGTGAAATTCTGACGCGTTTGACGGAGGGGAAAAAGGGGACGGCAGCTTTGTTGCCGGAGAGCTTTTTACCGGCGAAAACAGCGGGTGAAACGTCGCGGGCGCTGCCGAAGGGGGCTTTGGCCTGGGCTGTGGAGGTGGTGGAGGTGGACGACAAGCTCTCGGGTCTCCTGGCGCGTCTCCTCGCGGGGGCGCTCATCGTGCCGGACCGGGCGACGGCTCTGCGTTTGCGGGCGGAGGAGATGACGGGGCCCTTGGTCACTTTGGATGGCGAGCTTTTGGAAGCGGAGGGGATTTGGCGGGGCGGAAGTGGTGGAAGCGGCGGAGATTCGATTTTGCGACGGCGCAACGAGATGGACGCCCTGCGGGAAGAGGTCGCGGACTTGGCGCGGTCGGAAGAGAAGGCGCGGGCGCGGGTGGAGACCCTGGAAGGGCGCACGGGCGAGCTGCGGGGAGCCGTCGAGGCGGCGCGCGAGGCCTTGCAAGGGCATCAGGTTGCGGAATCGACGATGAAGGGCGAGCTGGGACTGGCGGCGAAGGAAGCGGAGTCGCTCGCGGGAAAAATGAGCAGCCTGGCGCGGGAGCGGGAGGATTTGGCGGCGCGGGAACGCAAGGCGGGAGAGAATCGTTCGGGACTGGATGGTGATTTGGCGCGCCTGCGCGAGCGATTGGAGACTCTGGAGGGGGACGCTCGCACGCTCGCCCGGGCGCTGGAGGAGGCGCAGCGGGAGGAGCGGGAGGCGGGGGAACGACTCGCCGAGGGGCGCACGGCTCTGGCGGTCGAGCGGCAGGCGCGGGAGTCGGCGACGGCTCAGCAGAAGCCGATGGCGGGGCGGATTCAGGAATTGCGCGAGCTCAATGCGCGGCGGGCGGAGGAGCTGCGGGCGGCGCGGGAACGGATTGAAAAAGGCGAGGCCGAAAGTGTCGCTTTGCGTGGGGAGATGGCGGCTGCGGAATCGACCATCGCGAAGCTGGAGCGGGGAATCGCGGAGCGGGAAGAGGGGCGCGCGGCCTTGCGCGGGAAAGAACAGGAGGCGGAGCAGGCCTTGCGCGAACTGCGCGAGCGGGTGGCGGATTTGACGGCGCGGATGGGACGGGAAGAGGTCGAGGCGACGAAGCTGGATTTGCGCCTGGAGAGCTTGCGGGAGGCGGTGGCGGAACGGCATCAAGTGGAACTGGAGCATTTTCGGCCGGACGCGCACGCCTTGCTGGCCTGCATTGCGGAGCAGCGCGAAAACGCGGGCCGGCGTCGGCTCCCGGTGGAAGATGGCGGCGGGGCGGAAGGGGAGCCGGACTGGGCCTTTGTGGAGTCGGTGGCGGGCGAGCTAAAGAAGCGTTTGGATGCCATGGGACCGGTGAATGTGGACGCCATCGAGGAGTTCGAGGAGCTGGAGGAGCGGCACCGTTTCACGCGCGAGCAGCACGATGATTTGGTCTCGTCGAAGGCGCAGTTGCTGGAAATTATCGAGCGGATCAACAGCGAGGCCGAGCGTTTGTTCGCGGAGACCTTCAAGGCTGTGAACGCGAACTTCGGGAAGATGTTCAAGGAGTTGTTCGGGCCGGAGGCGAAGGCCAGCCTGCACTTGCAGGATGAGGGAGACCCGCTGGAGAGCGGCATCGAGGTCATCGCGCGTCCGCCGGGGAAAAAATTGCAATCGATCACGCTGATGTCGGGGGGAGAACGCTCGATGACGGCGGTGGCTCTCCTGTTTTCGATTTATATGGTGAAGCCGAGTCCATTCTGTGTCCTCGACGAGCTCGATGCGCCGCTGGACGAGTCGAACATCGGGCGTTTCCTGAAGGTGCTGGACGCTTTCATCCATCAGAGTCAGTTCATCATCGTCACCCACAGCAAGCGGACGATGCAGCGGGCGGACGTCATGTACGGGGTGACGATGGAGGAGTTCGGGGTCTCGAAGCCGGTGGGCATGCGCTTGACGGCGGAAGAAGGGAAAGGCGAAGCCCGCACGGCGGC
>JBNNED010000197.1:0-10251 GCA_050285825.1 Verrucomicrobiales bacterium
GAGGCGGGCTGTATTTGGTGGAAGATTGAACCTGTCTTGTAAATTATATCTAACGTAGCCTACTTTATCGCCGAGTAAAAGTAAAGCAGACAGTGGATTTATAGATATTTCGACGGCATCCTCATTACGGGTATATCCGATGAGAGATGTTAAGGACTCTTGGTTCGTTTTGCTTGCGAAAATTACATGAGTAGTACCTAAACGCCTCAATGACTCCCACAATAATTTATAATTGCGTGCGGAGTTGTCCCCGTAAATTATTTTAGTCAAATGGTATCCTGACGCTTTGACCGTGCATGTATGCATTTTGCTATAATCTCCTTTGTGTTCTAATTCGGTGTCCTTGACGGCATCAATCTTCCGGTGGTTTTGATGAGTAGCGAGGTGGCAAAGGTATAAGTATAAGTCCTGATCGCGGGGGCATAATTGTTCCCACATTAGCACCTCTACAGGCACTCCATCCCAAGAGCCTTTGACGGCTACGCCCTTGGGCCTTTTGCCGCGCTGCACAGGCCTGAAAACATTGAGATGCGCCAGTTTAGCATATTCATATGCAGTAATTTTTGTGTCGGCGGCAATCATGCAAACCTCCCACTTTTAATCTTTGGTTTTTTTTCTTTAACATCATTTAAAAATCCCAATGGTTTTTCGTATTTATGAAAAAACCCAAATTGGTCACGCTTTAAAATGAAATCAGGCATGGGCATTACATCATTGCATTTACTTTGTTCTAACACCACGTAGTTTTTTCTATCAGCCTCAAGGATTTCAAGCTCCTTGGCTTTCCCCTTGGGTAGTTTATACATATACCAAGCGGCACGGGCATTATCAATGAGGACACTAGAGCCTCTGGTGGCCCCGGTGCCAATATCAGCCCCTTGGGCGGTGGCAAAGTTTGAAGCTTTGCTGGTGTGATGCACCAGGAGAATGGCGCAATCCAACGATTCGGCGATTTCTTCAAGTAAATCGACAAATTCAGTCATTTCGGTGCTGTCGTTTTCATTCAGCCTGTGGGTTCTTCTGGCGGTATCAATGATAAGAAGGTCAGGGGTGAAGGTTCCGATGGTATCAATGAGGCGCGGGGCATATTGGCCTTCTTTATCGGCAATCACCAGGTTTTTGGCAACGTGCCCTTTGAAGTTGTCTCTCAAGGTGGCACGCGCTTCTTTTGAGAAGTTTTCTTGTCTGTGCAGGTTCTTGAATCTCTTTCTAAAGGTATTCAGGCGGTCTTCTACGGATAAATAGAAGACCTTTCTTTTTTCTTTATTGTGCGAAAAGAAACAAGATTCACCCAATGCTAGTTTTGCAAGTTCCTTAATAAGGATCATTCCTTTGCCTGTTCCTCCTGTGGCTGCCAGGGAGGTGACATCACCCCGTTGAACACCATTTAGGATATAATCATCTTCTTCTCCTGGTTCAGAGATGAGTTTATCAACATTAAAATCTTCTCCTTTATGATCTACCGGGGTAGAAATAGCCCAATCAATGCGGGGGATTAGATCGAGGGGTTCATGGATTCCTTTGGCAAGTTTACAAGGGGCATCGGGTTCGATGGTTCCGACCATATGTCTCAGATAATAGACATTGAGGGGCTTGACTTCTTTTGCAGAAAACCCCTGATAAATGTAATTGTTTTCTGAATCCTGGGTGTTATTAACTGCTTCGGGGATATTGCTATTTAGCTTCGATTTACTGGTTATCTTGTAAGGATACATACTTTTCAAAGCTTAGGAAACCGGGTTCGGTTTGCAATCATTAATTAGAAAAATTAAAAAAAATTACATATTTTAAAAAAAGCACTTGCAAACCTTCCCGACTTATTTATAATCATTGCACGGGTTATTTTAATTTACCCCTGATGCTTTGCTTAGCATAGTCTCAGGAGTTTTTATAATCCTAGTTCCCCCACGTAAGTGGGGATTCACCTTGAAATAATCCTCATCTGCATTGTCGGATTATTATTCTCCCCACGTAGTGGGGATTCACCTTGAAATAACCCTCATCTGCATTGCTGGATTATTATTCTCCCCCCGTAGTGGGGATTCACCTGAGTATAAAAAAACCCGACTCACAGAATGAGTCGGGTTTTTAGTATGTATGCAACAATCAGGGTAAATTGTTTGCCAAGTTCATTTACCAGCCTGTGGTGTCAGCGGGAGCGTGGTTTGGTTGGTCACAATTAAGAGCTACCACCCCGATTTCAGGGATTTTTGTTTCGACAACATCTCTGTCGGCAACATAAGTGTATGTTCCTCCGCTTGGGCAGACAGGGGCTGTCTCCATGAAGCTGCCTGCGCCAATAACAACATCTGAACGTGATGCACCACCTGGGATATCATCAGTTGGTTGGAGTTGGTTGAGGTTTGCATAAGAACGCAAAGCTTTTTGGAAGTTTGAGATGTTCATGATGCAACGTGCTCTGTTGGATCCCTCGATGTAAGCTTGGGCACCAATCACCAAGACGGTGATAAGACCAAGGATAAGGGAGATAACGAGGGTGATTTCAATAAGAACAAAACCACCTTTTTTCTTGCTTAGGGTATTAAGTTTTATATTTTTTTAATTGATTATCATTGGGTGCTTACCGCTGATGGTTAATATCATGATACATAAGATAATTAATCGCAAGTAGTTTTATCTATAAAACAAAAAAATAATTTAATAGGCAGCAACTAGCTACGCAGAAGAGAAAAGATGAAACAAAACCCAACTTGCCATTTGAGAAGTTGACCGAAAAGCAGCGTGATTTTATTAAAGAGAAGTCTCCTGACTTCTTTAAGATAATAAATGGAAATGATGAAAAAGTTACTAGTGAAGAGACCCAGGGTGTTGACTTCTCATCTTTAGAACACCACCCGACTCGGTATCTTTGATTAGTGATATTTCCCTAAAAAGAGAGCGCGACCTGCCGCGCTCTCTTTTTTGATTTATTCACCTAGTTCTAACTTTAAATTTTTCAAGTGATTCTAGAACTTCATCGAGCTTAAAGCGGACAGTCTGCCTGCTGATCCTGTAGCATGGTATCCTCTTAGCGCGTAGATATCTTTCGATTGTTTTTACAGACAAGCCGAGGCTTTCTGCGAGCTCTTTCTTCGTAAAAAAAACCTTTTCTATCTTAACTGACTTTTTCTCTTGTATCGCATCATCGCTCATTAGAGCACGCCAGCTTTTTGATGAGCTGCTTACTGCCTCGCTGAGTAAGCGAGGTCGTGCTTGTTACGTGGTCATTGATACCCCTTGTTTATAGTTTATGCAATGTCTTTTTTTATAAAGGTGATATTCTCTTGATAAATATCCCAGTAGTCCTTAGCTTCGCCTTCAGTGACTAAACCTTTGTAGTGCCTGTGTAACATAGCTGCCGTGTGACCTGCCTCCAAGGCCACCCGTGCATCATTTTTTAAGTCCGCAAGACGATAGCTTACAAAAGAGTGTCGCAGGCAGTTCTTCGGCCAAGTGATATCGCATCCCCTTAATGCCTTTTTCCTGGCTTCTTCCCACTGCGATGTAGTCATCCCACCTGCTACTTTTTTGTCTTTGGGCTTACTTTTAGCTTCAGCCCAATCTAGTATTTTTTGAAGAGGTGGGAGGATAGGGATAGAGCGTCTAGCGGACGTCTTAGATACCTTCGCAGAGACGTTGACTTGACCGTTTGCCAAGTCACCCCACGTCACTAAAAGAGATTCACTCCTACGGAGTCCGGCAAAGGCTTGCAAGGCAAACGGGGTGAGAAGTTCGGGGGCTATTTCTTTGCAAGTTTCCAGAAGATTAAACAAGTCACTTGGACTTAAAATACCGACTTCGGGCGGCACTTCTTTACGCTTGCGAAGACCTTCGGCCACGTCTTCTGCAACTCGCTTTTTCAACTTCCCAAAAGCCCATAACGCCTTGATATGACCCAAATTATTGTTGTAAGTCTTCGGAGCTTTAAGCCCGTAATGGTCATCCAAATACTCCTCTAGCATTTCGGCGGTGATCTCGTGCATCAGCTCTTCTCCCATGTCGGCTATCAAGTGCTTGTGATACACGGGCAGGCTTGCAAGGTAGGTGTCACTACACCCTCGCTTCTCGCGGTCATCCCTGAACGCACCACAAGCCTCTTCTACAGTCCACGGCTTCGCCGATGGCTGTCTTGCCAAAAAGCTTTCAGCCAAAAGCGTGAGGGTCACGCTTTCAAACCCTCCACCTTCAAGGAGCTGGAGGGCATGTCTGGCATCTTCCAGTTGTGAGTCAGATAAGCTTGCCGCAGCACTTGCACGGTTCGTCCGCATTTGCAGCCAATCCTCGATATAGCCAACGGCTTCAGCTTCCTTCCCGAACCTCTTTTCAATGGGTGAATCACCAGTGATCCTTTTTCCAAGTCGCACACGCCAACGCCCATCGCTTACTTGTGCCACTGCTACACCTGTAACTCTACTCAGCTTTTCCAACTTCTTGCTCATGGGTCTTTTTTACCTCAAAAAGCCCTTTTTTCAATAAAAAAGAGGGACAAAAAAAGGGACACGATTTCCGTGGTATTGGTAAATAAATAAAAATACAAGGTTCGAGTCCTAGTAGGGCTGCCACTCTTTCCCAAACCACTCCCTACTTTCATCCCCTCTTAATCCCTTAATCGCGCCCGTCGGATCCATTCCTGCGGGCTTTTTCGTGCCAGGTGCTACGCTTAAATTCCTCCCGCGCCCGGCCGCCCGGATCCGGGTTCTCCCCGTCTGGCATCTCCCCCTTTCTCCGGTTCGCGAAAAATACCCAACTTTTGTTGACGAATCGTGGAATGCGACAATCTTTGATCCGCCCCGCCCTGTTCCCCTTTCCGCAGCCTTCACCCGTCACCCATGCCATCGTTCTTACTCAAAGCCAGCCGACCGGCCTTCGCCCTCGGTCTCTCCCTGTTCCTGCTCCCGTCCTGTCAGGAGGAACCCGCCGCCGCGCCCAAAGCGAGCGGTCCGGTCAAAGTCATTTCTTACAGCGTTCGCAGCCAGGAATTCGTCGATTCCATCACCGCCGTGGGTACCCTGCGTGCGGACGAGTCCATCGAAGTATCCAGCAACGTCACCGAGCGGATCGAGAAGGTTCTTTTTGAAGATGGGCAAAAGGTGGCAGAGGGCGATCTCCTCGTTCTCCTCGCCACAAGCCAGGAGACGGCCATGCTCGATTCCGCCAAGGCCTCGCTCGCGGAAGCCCAGCGGGAAGCCGACCGCCTCCGCCCGCTTGTCCAGTCCGGCGCGACGTCCGATTACACCCTGGCGGAGCGGGAAACCCAGAAAACGGTCGCGGAGGCGAAAATCGCTGAAATGAACGCCCTTGTCGGCGACCGGCGCATCACCGCTCCCTTCTCCGGAAACGTCGGCCTGCGCCGCATCAGCCCGGGGGCTCTCGTCGAGCCCGGCACCGTCATCACGACCCTTGATAAGACGGATCAGATGAAGCTCGATTTCACCGTGCCCGAGGTCTTTCTGGCCACCCTGCAACCGGGCCTCGACGTGCAGGGTCGCAGCAGCGCCTTCGCAGACCGCCTTTTCCCCGGCACCATCGCCACCGTTGATTCCCGGGTCGATCCCGTGACGCGCTCGGTGGCCGTCCGCGCCATGCTGGATAACCCGGACGGCTCCCTGCGCCCGGGCATGCTCATGACAGTTCGGCTGGAACGCAACCCCCGCACCTCACTCGTCGTTCCCGAGCGCTGCATCGTCCCCGTGCGAAACGACCGCTACGTTTTTAAAATCACGGATGAAGGAACGGTCAGCCGCGTCAAAGTCAAGACCGGGAGTCGCATTCCGGGCTTCGTGGAAATTCTCGACGGCCTGAGCGAAAACGACCGCATCGTCAGCGATGGCGTCCTCTCCCTGCGCGAGGGCGCGGAAATCACGGTCGCCGGTGAGTTTGAAGAGCCGGTGGAAGCCTTTGATCCCACCAACGGAGCCCAGTCCTGATGATTCTCTCCGACATTTCCATCAAGCGGCCGGTCCTCGCGACCGTGATGAGCCTGCTCCTCGTCGCCTTCGGCATCGTCTCCTACACCCGCCTGCAAGTGCGGGAATATCCGGACATCGAGCCGCCCATCGTCACCATCGAGACCGCTTATCCGGGGGCTTCCGCCGCCGTGGTCGAGCGCCGTATCACGCAGCGCTTGGAAGACCAGATCAGCACCGTCGAGGCCATCGAGACCGTCTCTTCCTCCAGCGTGGATGAAGTTTCCACCGTCACCGTCGAGTTCGCGATCGACCGCGATATCGACGCGGCGGCGAACGACTTGCGCGAGGCCGTTTCGGGCCTCCTCAGCGAACTTCCCGAAGAGGCCGATCCGCCCCAGATTACGAAACAGGACTCCGCCAGCGAAGTTCTCATGTGGCTCAACCTGACCGGGGAAAACATGACCCCGCTGGAGCTCGCCGACTACGCCGACCGCTACATCAACGACCGCCTGGCGGTGCAACCCGGTGTGGCCCGCATCCGCATCGGCGGGGCCTCCCGCTACGCCATGCGCGTCTGGCTGGATCGCGAAGCCCTCGCCGCTCGTGGCTTGACCGCTGGTGACATCGAAAACGCCCTGCGTCGTCAGAACGTCGAGTTTCCCGCCGGCTCGGTCCAGTCGCTCGACCGCCAGTTCACCGTGCGCCTTGGACGGGAATTCGTCGATGCCGACACCTTCCGCAGCCTCATCGTGGCCCGGGGGGAAGACGGCTACCAGGTCCCCCTCAGCGAGGTCGCCCGCGTCGAACTCGGGGCCGCCCAGCCGCGTCTTTCTTTCCGCGGCAATGGCGTGCCCATGGCCGGCGTCGGCATCATCAAACAATCGCGCGCCAACACCCTCGAAGTGGCCCGCGCGGTCAAGGCCGAGGCCGAGCAAATCCGCGAAACCCTCCCCGAGGGAATGGCGCTGGAGCAGAGTTACGACACCTCCCAGTTCATCGAAGCCTCCCTGAAGGAAGTCCGCATGACTCTCCTCATCGCCGTCTGCCTCGTCGTCCTCGTCATCTACTTTTTCCTCGGCAGCGTGCGTGCCACCATCGTCCCCGCGATCACCGTGCCGGTCTCCCTCGTGGCCACGGCGACCCTCCTCCACAGCCTCGATTTCTCGGTCAACGTTCTCACCCTCCTCGCCCTCGTCCTGGCCATCGGTCTCGTCGTGGATGACGCCATCGTCGTCCTCGAAAACATCTTCCGTCGCATCGAAAACGGAGAAAGCCCGCTCGTCGCCGCCTTCCTGGGCACGCGGCAGGTCGGTTTCGCCGTGATCGCCACCACCCTCGTCCTCATCTCCGTCTTCATCCCCATCACCTTCCTGGAAGGAGACACCGGCAAGCTCTTCACCGAGTTTGCCATCACCCTCGCCGTGGCGGTGGGTTTTTCCTCCTTCGTCGCCCTGACCCTCTCCCCCATGCTGGCCTCGAAGGTACTGAAATCCAACGGGGGCAGTCGCAGCAACCCGCTGACTCGCTTCGTCGAAGCGATTTTCTCCCGCTGTGAAAAAGTTTACCGCTGGCTCCTCGGCAAGCTCGTCAAAGCGGCCTGGCTCGCCATCATCCTCATCATCGCCACCCTCGGCGCGACCTATTACCTCTACCAGGAAACGCCCTCGGAATTCACCCCCCGTGAAGACCGCGGCGCCTTCTTCGTCGTCTCCAAAGCCCCCGAAGGCACGAGCTTCGGCTACAGCCTCGACCTCGCCCACCAGATCGAGGACAAGCTGATGTATCTCACCGAAAACGGAGAAGCCCAGCGCCTTCTCGTCCGCGCCCCCCGGGGCTTCGGCAACGCGCTCGACTACAACCAGGTCATCACCATCATCAACCTCAACGACTGGTCGGTGCGCCGTCCGGCCGATGAAATCATGGATGAAGTCCGCGCCAAACTTTCCGATCTCCACGGCGTTCAGCACTTCGTCATCATGCGCCAGGGGCTCACCAGCGGCTTGCAAAAACCCGTCCAGTTCGTCATCGGCGGCCCCACCTACGAGGAACTCGCCGAGTGGCGGGATCTTCTCCTCGAAAAAGCGAAGGAAAACCCGAATCTCATCGGGCTCGACTATGATTACAAAGAAACGAAACCCCAACTCGAAGTCGCCATCGACCGCACGCGGGCGGCGGATCTCGGAGTTTCCATCGACAACATCGGGCGCACCCTGGAAACGCTCCTCGGCGGTCGCCAGGTCACGACCTTCCAGGCGGGTGGCGAAGAATACGACGTCCTCGTCGAAGGACAATGGGACGACAAACGCTCGCCGGGCGACCTCCAAAACATCTTCATCCGCTCCGAGCGCTCCGGCGAACTCATCCCGCTCTCGAACCTCGTGACCTTCAAGGAATTTGCCGACTCCGGGGCTCTCAACCGCTTCAACCGTATCCGCGCCATCACCATCGAGGCCAACCTCGCCCCCGGCTACCCTCTCAGCGACGCCCTCGACTACCTGGACGAGATCGCCCGCGAGACGCTCCCCTCGGAAGCGATCATCGACTATAAATTCGAATCGCGTGATCTCCGCCAGGCCTCCGGCTCCGGGATCTTCATCTTCGGCCTCGCCATCATCGTCGTCTTCCTTGTCCTCGCGGCGCAGTTCGAGAGCTTCGTCCACCCCTTCACCATCATGCTTAGCGTCCCCGTGGCCATTGCCGGAGCCCTTCTCGGCCTCCACCTCACCGACCAGGCCCAGAGCATTTACAGCCAAATCGGTATGATCATGCTCATCGGCCTCGCGGCCAAAAACGGCATTCTCATCGTCGAGTTCATCAACCAGCTTCGCGACGAAGGGCAGGACTTCGACCACGCCGTCATCGAGGCTTCGGCCCTGCGCTTCCGCCCCATCATCATGACCGGACTCACCACCGTGGCGGGCTCCCTCCCCCTCGTCTTCACCAGCGGCGCGGGCTCGGAAACCCGCTTCGTCGTCGGGGTTGTCATGCTCTTCGGGGTGGGCACCTCGATGCTCTTCACCCTCTTCATCGTCCCCGTCGTTTACCGGCTCCTCTCGCGGAAAACGAGCTCACCGGAAGCCACGGCCATGAAGCTGGAGGAAGAACTCGCCGCTAAATCTTCCTAAATAAAAGGCTTTTTCCCTCCCCCCCGCCATTCCCGGCTTCCCTCCGCCGCCGGAAGGCTCTAATCTGGGAATCGGCCCATGCGACTGACCCGCGTCACCCTCTTCCTCATCGCCCTCATCATCTCCCTGGGCTTCTACCGCCTCATCGACTACCTGCTCGAAGGCACGGAGACGCAGACCCTGCAGGCCACCGAGGAAATGATGGTCGATACGGCCCAACTCCTCGCCCACCAGCTCTCGGCCCGCCCGGAAAGCCTCAACCCGGAAGAACTCAGCTCCCTTTTCGCCGCCGTCCGTGCCGACCCCGCCCGGGCTCACATTTACGAGCTGGAAAAAGACAGCTTCGGACTCAACGTCCTCGTCACCGACGCCACGGGACGCGTTCTCGCCGACACCGGCCACCCTGAACGGGTCGGCACCGACTTGAGCGAGGCCCGCGACATCCATTTGTGTCTGCAAGGGAAATACGGGGCGCGCTCCACCCGCACCGATGAGGAAGACGACACGAGTTCCGTCATGTACGTCGCCGCCCCCCTCCGCCACGAGGGCGAGATCACCGGGGCGCTCTCTCTTTACAAAGGACAACGCGACGTCCTCCCCTTCATCTCCATGCGCCGGCGGGAAATCATCGCCGCCACCCTCCTCATCGGCACCGGCATCCTCGCCCTCATCACCGCCGTCTTCATCTGGCTCTTCCGCCCCGTCGGCAAACTCACGACATACGCCCGCGCTCTCAGTCGGGGCGAGCGACGCGAACTCCCCGATCTCGGAGCGGGCCTCGAAGTCAACACCCTCGGTCACGCCCTGCGCGACATGAAGCAGGCACTCGACGGTCGCCGCTACATCGAAAATTACGTGCAAACCCTGACCCACGAACTCAAATCCCCCCTCGCCGCCATTCAGGGTGCGGCCGAACTCCTCGAAGAAGACCTTCCCGAGCCCGAGCGCCGCCGTTTTCTCCGCAACATCCGCACGGAAACGGCTCGCAGCGAAGAACTCATCCGACGACTCCTCGAACTCGCCTCCGTGGAAAGCTGCGACCAGCTCGAAAACCGCGCCACCTTCGACCTCCGCGAACTCGTCGCCGACGCCCTCGCGGAATTCAGCTCCGCCGCCCAAAACGCCCAACTCAAGCTCCACAGCGATCTTCCGACCCAGCCCTGCGAGGTCAATGGCAACCGCGAGCTCCTGCGCTCCGCCCTCCGCCACCTCATCAC
>JBNNED010000198.1:0-4537 GCA_050285825.1 Verrucomicrobiales bacterium
TCTTGGTGCGACTGCTGCGCGGAGGCTTCTTTCGCCGCTGCTTCGAGCTGGGCGGCTTCTGGTTTCGGGGTCTCGTTATCGTTACTGGTTACCATGGGTCACAGGGGCAGGAATTAGAATTGAAGGCCGGCTTCACGAGCGGCATCGGCTAGGGCTTTGACTTTTCCGTGGAAGAAGTGACCACCACGGTCGAAAACGACGTTCTCGATCTTCGCTTCCTTGGCGCGCTCGGCGACAAGTTGGCCAACGGCCTTCGCGGTCGCGCAGCTTGCTCCGCCTTTCTCGATGTTTTTATCGAGGGTGGAAGCGGCGCAGAGCGTGCGGCCGGCGACGTCGTCGATGACCTGGGCGTAAACGTTGTTATTGGAGAAATGAACTGCGAGGCGGGGACGCGAGGCGGTTCCGGAAACTTTCTTCCGGAGGCGGGCGTGCACCTTGCGGCGCAGAGCTTTACGATTGAGAGTGCTCATGTGAGTGATTCTAAATTAGTGGTTATTTAACGCTCTTACCGGCTTTGCGGCGGACATACTCTCCGACATAACGCACCCCTTTGCCTTTGTAAGGCTCGGGCGGGTAGTAGGAGCGGACTTCGGCGGCGAATTGGCCAACCATTTGCTTGTCGATCCCTTCGACCTTGATCTTGGTGTTGTCGTTGACCGTGACGGTCAGCTCGGATGGGATCGGGTGGATGATCGGGTGGGATTTCCCGAGGCTGAGGTCGAGGTTGCTGCCTTTGACGGCGGCGCGCAGACCAACGCCCTGGATTTCCAGATCCTTGGAGAAGCCTTCACTCACTCCGATGATCATGTTCTGGATGAGGCTGCGGCTCGTGCCGTGAAGAGCGCGCGTTTGGCGCAACTCGTTGGAGCGCTTGACGACCAACTCGTTCTCTTCCTGCTCGGCGGTGATCCCGGCTGGCATTTCCCAGCTCAGGCTCCCTTTCGGGCCTTTGACTTCGATGTTTTGCCCGTCGACTTTGATTTCGACTTTATCGGCGATGTTGATGGGTTTGAGTCCTACTCGTGACATGTCTCTGTGATTCTACTCGGGGTTTACCAGACATAGGCGAGAACCTCACCACCGGTGTTTTCCTTCTTCGCCTGGGCGCCCGTCATGAGACCTTTGGAGGTCGACAGGATGGAGATGCCCATGCCATTGAGAACACGTGGCACATCGTCCACACCAACATATTGACGGCGACCGCACTTCGAGATGCGTTTGAGGTCGGTGAGGACCGGGGTGCCGTCATTGAACTTGGGCTTGACGCGCAGCACGGGGAATTTCCCGCTGGTGTCGGTCTCGTAGCCCCAGATGTAGCCTTCTTCCTGAAGGATACGGGCGATCTCCGCTTTGATTTTGGAATGCGGAGCGGTGAACTCCTCGTTGCCGGCACGCGAAGCGTTTTTCAGGCGGATGAGGAAATCGGCGATTGGATCAGTAATAACTCCCATGGTTTCGGTTCTTTCTATTGGGGTTTAGGCGGCGGGTTGTTCTTCTTTGACGTTATCACGGAAGGGCATGCCCAGGTGCTTGAGCAGGGCTTTTCCTTCTTCATTCGTCCGTGCGCTGGTGACAAAGATGAAATCAAAGCCGATCTGGCGTTTGATCTGATCCAGCTCAACCTCGGGGAAAATGGATTGATCGGGGAAACCAACGGCGTAGTTGCCACGGCCGTCAAAGCTCTTGAAGGGAAGACCGCGGAAGTCCCGGATGTTCGGGCAGGTCACGTGGATGAAGCGGTCGAGGAATTCCCACATGCGCGCACCACGCAGGGTCACGCGGGCTCCGACGAGTTCGCCTTCACGCACTTTGAAGTTCGCCACACTCTTCCGGGCGTGGACGACGGCGGGCTTTTGACCGGTGATCTTGGCGATCTCAGCCGTGGCGTCTTCGACGGCGGCTTTGCGGTCGTTCACGAAATGCCCGACGTGGCTGTTGACCACGATCTTTTCCAGTTTGGGCACTTCATTGACATTCTTGTATCCGAGTTCTTCGAAGAGTGCCTTGGCAACCTTCTCCTCGTAATGACGTTGTAGGGTTGGTTTCATAATTTGCGGGTCAGCTCAGGTTCAGCGGCTTAAGCGCGGGTTTGGAGAGAATTAGATTTTTTTGACGTTGGAGATGTGAAGAGGACCGTCTTTTTCCTCAATCCCACCTTCGGGATGGAGTTCGCTCTTGCGGATGGTCTTCTTGATTGGGCGCACCCCCTCGACGATGACCTGTCCCTTGCGGGCGTTCACGGAGACGACGCTACCTTGTTTTCCTTTGTGGTTACCGGAGATGACGACGACTTCGTCACCTGGTTTCACATGAGTTTTGCTGTTCATATCGGTCTGGCTTGGGTGGTGGGCGCTTGCCTTAGAGTACTTCCGGGGCAAGGGAAACAATTTTCATAAAGTTTTTTTCGCGCAACTCACGGGCGACTGGTCCGAAGATCCGGGTGCCTTTCGGGTTGCCGTCCTTGTCAATGATGACGGCGGCATTGCCGTCGAAACGAAGCACGGAGCCATCGGGGCGGCGGATCGGCGCGGCGGTGCGCACGATGACGCACTTCACAACGGTGCCTTTCTTGACCGAAGCGGTCGGGATCGAGTCCCGCACGTGAGCGGTGATGATGTCACCCACTCCGGCGGAGAAGGTGCTCTTGCCAATGACGCCGATCATCTTAGCGGAGCGGGCTCCGGTGTTATCGGCGATGGCGAATTGGGATTCCATCTGGATCATAACGAAATATATCTATAGAGTTACAGAGAGTTGAGACTGCGCCGGCGCCCGTGGCGACCGGTCACAAACTTAGTGGCTGAGAACTTTGACCAGCTTCCAGCGCTTGGTTTTGGACATCGGGCGGGTCTCGATGATGCGGACTTTGTCACCCACGGCAGCTTCGCCATTCTCATCGTGAGCGTAGAATTTCTTCGAGCTCTTAATGATCTTCTTGAAACGGGGATGCGGAACGCGGGCGGTGTATTCCACCACGATGGTTTTCTCCATGCTGGTGGAGACAACGATCCCGACGCGGGTCTTACGGACGTGCTTCTCCTCGGTATCGGACGAAACGGTATTATTTTCTTCGCTCATGGTCTGGCAGTAAATGGTGAGGGTTAGGCGTTGTTCTTACGCGCGTTGAGGACGGTCATCACCTGCGCGATTTCCCGGCGCACGAGGCGGCGGCGAGCGGTGTTTTCAAGTTGTCCGGTCGCTTGTTGCAAGCGGAGGTTGAGCGCTTCCTGTTTGAGGTCGCGCAGGCGGGCTTGCAGCTCTTCGAGGCTTTGCTCGCGAAGTTCCTTGGCTTTGATCTGTGACATAATAAGTTCTCCTCTCGGTGTTCTGGGGATTAGACGTGGCTGTTGCGCACGACGAAACGGGTCGGAATGCCCAATTTATACGAGGCCAGGCGCATGGCTTCGCGTGCTTGTGATTCCGAGCAACCGGCCACTTCGAAAAGCATGACACCGGGGCGGATCACGGCGACCCAGGCATCCACGGAGCCTTTACCTTTACCCATCCGGGTTTCGGGCGGGCGGCGGGTGATGGATTTGTGGGGGAAGATCCGGATCCAGACTTTCCCTTTACGCTTGAGGTAACGGTTGATGGTGATCCGGCAGGCTTCGATCTGGCGGTTGGTCATCCAGCCGCGGCCGGTGGCGTGCAATCCGAAATCTCCGAAGCTCACATCGGTCCCGCGCTGGGCATTGCCCCCACGGTTGCCGCGGTGCGACTTGCGGAACTTCGTTCTTTTTGGCATCAATGGCATGATTCAGTCCTCCTTAAGTAATTTGGTTTGGGTTCGTATTCGTTCAGGCGGAGTGATCAGTTACGCGGGCCTTGTTGTTGGCCACCGCGGTCGTTTCCTCCCTGTTGGCGACGACGGCGCGGGCGGTCGTGTCCCGGAGGGCGTGCGCCCTTGTCCGCGTCTTCTTTCTTGTTGATCCAGCATTTCACGCCGATGATCCCGTAAACGGTGCTCGCTTCGGCAAAGCCGTAGTCGATCGGCACCCGCAGGGTCTGCAAAGGCACTTTACCATCGCGGTAAGACTCAGCGCGGGCGATGTCTGCCCCACCAAGACGGCCACCACAGCGGACGCGGATCCCTTCGGCCCCGAAGTCCATGGCGGTTTGCACGGCGCGCTTCATGGCGCGTCGGAAGGCAATACGGCGCTCGAGTTGCACGGCCACCTGCTCGGCGACGTGTTGGGCGTCGAGCTCCGGCTTGCGGATTTCCACGATGTCGATCTTGACCTGGGCACCGCCGCAGATTTGGGAAATGTCAGCCGTCATTTTCTCGATTTCAGCCCCTTTGCGGCCGATAACGAGGCCTGGACGTGAGGTGTGCAAGGTGACTCGCACGCTGTTCCATGCCCGCTCGATCACCACTTTGGAAAGGGCGGCGAACTGGAGACGACCGGAGATATACTCGCGGATTTTCAAGTCTTCGTGCAGCTTGTTGACGTAGTCATCACCCTTGGCGTACCACTTGGAGCGCCAGTCTTTGTTCACGGCAAGACGGAAGCCGATCGGATTTACTTTTTGTCCCATG
>JBNNED010000199.1:0-4965 GCA_050285825.1 Verrucomicrobiales bacterium
GCCAGTCTCCGAGGATGTCGGCGACGAGGCAGGGGTTCGACTTCGAGCCATTGATTTTTCCACCGTTGTAGGGCGGACGGTAGCCGGTGACGAGTCGGCGCTCGCGCTCGTTTTCCCAGTCCCATTTGTCAATGATCGAGCCATCGAGAAGCTCGCGGAGGAGGTCGCCGTCCCACCAAATGGCCATGTTACACCAACGGGGAGAGCGATCAGAAATTTTCTCGCCCCGGATGTTGAAAATGCCTTTCTCTCCGCTCGACCAGACTTCCGCGCCGGGATGGCGGGGGTCAATATCGAAGGCCACACCCCGTCCAACATCCCGCCCGGGGTGTTTTTTCCAAATGGCGCTGCCGTCGGGGGCGCGCAGCTCGGTGCCGGCATCGTGGCCGCGGCCTTCGTGAATGCTCATCGTTTCCAGCCCGGGGCGGGCGGGGTCGAGATCACCGACGTGGAGGGAGTCGCCATGCCCCAGCCCGGTGGTGTAGAGACCGCGCCCGTTATCGTCGATGGCGCAGGCTCCGTAGATGATTTCATCGCGTCCGTCCCCGTCGACATCGGCGACGGAAACCTGGTGGTTCCCCTGGCCGATGTAGCCTTGGTTTTCGGGGTGGCCGAGGGTGTCAAAGGTCCAGAGTGGCGTCAATTTGCCGTCGCGCCAGTTCCAAGCGCTCAGGCAGGTGCGTCCCGGTTTTCCCGCGCGCCCTCCGTAATACCCGCGGGCGGTGACAAGCGAAGGGCGGGAGCCGTCGAGATAGGCGGGCGTCAGGGCGAAGCGGTTCATGCGGTTGCCGTAGTCATCTCCCCAGATGTCAGCCGTTTGTTCTCGGGTGGGGGTCGCGGTCTCGGGGTGGCGCTGCGGAGTGAAGGGCACCGAGGCAAGAGCCCGACCGGTTGCGCCCTCGAAGACGGTGAGGTATTCCACGCCTTGATAGACGAGGCCGTTCTTGTCCCGGAAATCGGCGCGGGCCTCTCCGAGGGGCTGTCCCGTCCCGTCGATCGTGCCGTCGGCGGTCATGAGAAAGAGCTCGCAGCGCCCGTCGCCATCAAAATCATAGGCGGCCATTTGCGTGATGTGGGCGGAGGCGTTGATGTTGGGGCCGAGATTGATCCGCCAGAGCCGGCCTTTTTCGCGGTCATAGGCATCGATGATGACCGGGCCGGTGTGAGCGCCGTGCCCGCCGCCCCAGGAATTCGTGGGTTCCCAACGGAGAAGGTATTCGAGATCCCCGTCGCCATCGAGATCGCCCACGCTGAGGTCGTTCGCCCGGTATGTGAATTCCTTGCCATCGGGACTCGTGCCGCCGGGTGGTTTTTCGATGGGAATTTCGAGAAATGGTTGGATCGCGGCTTGCGCGGGCAGGGTGACGGGCCGCGAGCGGGGGCCTTCGTGTTCGCCGCTGAGCGGGATGACGGACCAGGCGTGAGCGCGGGCGGGATCGAAGTCCCGGTCGATGAAAAAGGAGCTGCGCAGCGGCTCGCCGGTGAGGCGCGTCCAGTCGTCATCACCCGACGAGCGACGGTCGAGGTGAAAGGCGGTGTTTTCGGGGTCGTAGCCGAGGAGTCGCCAGGAGAGAATGGCCTCGCCTTCCCCGGTTTTGAGCACGACGAGTCCACGGTCGAGTTTTTCAACCTGCCGGAGCGGTGTGGCGTTCAAGAGGCAGGGAAAGAGGAGCGTCAGAAGGATCTCGGTGAGCCGGCGCGTCATGCCTTCAGTCTCAGACGCTGACGTCAACTTGGCAAGGTGTGATCCCTGACCCGATCGGGTGATTTTGGGTATGATTGCGCCATGAGAGACGAATTCTTCAGTTCTCTTCAGCGGGGAGGGCGGCGATTTTTTGGCGGAGGGAGGCGATTTCCT
The DNA here is from genome assembly GCA_050285825.1 of Verrucomicrobiales bacterium. GTDB lineage: Bacteria > Verrucomicrobiota > Verrucomicrobiia > Verrucomicrobiales > Akkermansiaceae > SW10. The sequence goes on from JBNNED010000199.1 coordinate 1,859, forward strand.
GGCGTGCTTCGGGGGTGCCGAGGGCTTCGAGGGAGCCGATGGCCTTGAGGTAGGCGTCTTTCTTCTGGCTGTTGTCTTCGGCGTAGAGGGCGGCGGAGGTGAGGTAATGTCGGCTGGCCTCGCCGTGGTCGCCTTGCGCGCGGGCGATGTCGCCAGCGGTGAGGCGGAGGTCGAAGTTGAGTTTCCCCTGCGGGCGGAGATCGAGGGCGTCGGCCGCGCTCTGCGTAGCTTCGGGAAGTTTTTTCAAGCCGAGAAGGGCGCGCGCTTTGAGGTGGAGAAGGGTCGCCTGTCGGTAGCGGCTGATGTCGTCCGAGGCGAGGAGGCGCTCCGTCGTTTCCAGGGCTTCCTGAAAATGTCCGGTGGCGAGGGCGCTGTCGAGGTAGAGCTGTTGGAGGCCGGGGCCGGGTTCTTTTTCCAGTTTTTTCTGAAAAGCGGCGTGGAGCAGCGGCCAGGCTTCGGCGTGTTTGCCGTCTTTGGCGAGGGTGCCGCCCATCCAGAGCTGGATCGGCGCGGGAATGTCGATCTTGGCGGAGGCTTTTTGGGCGCGGTCGATTTCGGCCCGCAGCGTCTCGGTGTCTTCCTCGTGGTAAGCGGCGCTGATGAGCATGAGGGCGGTGTCATCGGCGTAGGAGGGGTCGATTTCCCGGGCTTTGCGGAGTTCCCGCACGGCGGCGGGGTATTCTTTGAGTCGATAGTGGTTCCAGCCGGTCCAGTAGTGGACGGAGGCGATGGTTTTGGCGGGGAGGTCGGGGATTTTAAGGAGGGCCTGTTGGTTGAGGATGAAGCGCTCGTAGTTTTTCTGCTCTTTGTAGATTTGGGAGGCGCGCTGGAGGATGAGGATGCGCAGATCACGGGGCGGATCGTTGAAGAGAAGGGCGCGGTAGTCCTCCAGGGCGGCGTCGTATTGCTTCAGCTCGTAAGCGGTTTCGGCGCGACGGAGTCGGGATTTGGTGGCTCGGGAATCACGCGGGTGATGTTTGAGGAATTCGTCGAGGGCCTGCAGAGCCACGGCGTCTTTTTTAAGCTCGAAGTGGCAGAGGGCGAGGGCGTAGCGGATGTCGGCGAGGTTGCCGGGGTCGGTTTTTTCCAGATCGACCGCCTGATAGTGCGCGATCGCTTGCGGGTATTTTTTTTGGTCGTAGTAGCTGCTGGCGAGCATGAGATGGACGCTCTGCACGTTCGGCGCATCTTTCTGGTCGGCGGGGACTTTTTTCAGGAATTCTTCGGCTTTCGATGGGAAGTCCGGGCTTTTCTTGCGGTAAGCGGCGAGGAGGAAGCGGTAGCCGGAATCCATGCTGAGGGCGCTGTCGGGGGAAAGTTTGTTGATTTCGGCGAAGAGCTTGAGCGCTTCGTCGCCTTGATTCAGGGCTTCGTGGGACTTGGCCGCGATGATGAGACGCTGGATTTCCGCCTTGCCTTTGAGGGGAAAGCGGCCCCGCTGGAAGACTTTGAGCGCTTCGGCGAATTCCTTGCGCCGAAAGTGGTGGTCCATGAGGGTGAGCTGGCTTTGTCCGCGGAGGTCTTTGAGGCCGGGCTCGCTCAGGGCGCGGGTGAACCAATGACGGGTTTTCTCGCCGTTTTTCAGCTTCTGGGAGAGGAGGGCGGCCTGCAGGGTGGCGTCGGCGCGGGTCTGCCGGTCGGAGCTCTCGGTGAGCTGCTCGAACTGGGCGAGAGCTTCGGCGTCGCGTCCTTTCTCCGCGAGGAGGCGGGCGAGTCCGAGACGGGCGCTCTCGTGATAGGGGCTGTTTTTTTCGGCAAGAACGGTTTTGAGCGCGCTTTCGAGTTCATTTTTGGCCCCGATGTGATCGAAGCAGAGGACGCGCCGGTAGAGGGACTCCTGTCGGATTTTCTGGTCCTCGCTTTTTTCAGCCACGACCCCAAACCACTCGGCGGCGGCGGCCCATTTTTTTTCTTCGTAGGCGGCCGAGGCGAGTTGAAGGGCGGCGGCGGCGGCGAATTTCGGGTGTCGCGATCGACCCGCACTGGCGAAACACTGGCGCGCTTTCGCTTCCTCACCGAGCTGCCGGTAGGTCAGGCCGAGGAAATACCAGGCATCGGGGGCTTGCGCGGCTTGCGGGTAAGAGCGCAGGAATTGGTCGAACTTCACGGCGGCGAGCTTGTAGCTTTCCGCACGCTCTTCTTTGTTTCCGGCTTTCTGGGCTTCCTGGTAATAGCGGGCGGCGAGCTCGAAGAGGTCTTCGCTGGGATTGACCGTGAGGGGATCGCCACCGCCGGGGTTTTCCTGGGCGGGCAGGGCTTGGAGGGCGAGGATGAAGACGAGGAGGAGGCGAAGGGTCATGGCTCAAAGTAGGGCGAGACGGTGGCTTTGCAAGCGCCCGACTCAGGGAGCGGCGGGGGCTTGGCGGGTGGCGAAGGAGATGTTCCAGATGCCGGCTTTCTGGACCACGTCCATGACGCCGACGAGGGTTTGCCACGAGCAATCGGCATCGCCCCGGAGGCGGACGGGTTGGCTGTTGGCGCGTTGGCCGCCGACGCGGAGGATTTCCTCGAGGGTCTGCCCGAGTTCTTCCTTGCTGAGGATTTTGCCGCTGACGGTGATAGTGCCGGACTTGGCAACGTTGATGACGATTTCACCTTCGACCCGCGGGGCGTCGTTGCCAGCCGAGGAGGTGGGAACGGCGACATCGACGTCTTTTTCCTGCTCGCTGATCTGGTAGGTGACGATGAAGAAGATGAGGAGGAGGAAAACGATGTCGATCATGGGCGCGAGCTGGAACTCGGCCGGCGGGATGTTTTTTTGACGGATTTTCATGGCTGACTCCCGGTGAAGGGTTTACTCGCCACGGGCTTGGCGCATCGGGCTCGGGCTATCGTAGTCGTTCCCCGCCTGCTGGCGCGATTGCAACTGGCTGCCGATGATGGCGAGGATGTGGGTCGAGGCCGATTCGAGCTCGGAAACGAGGCGTTGGACGCGGCCACGGAAGATGGAGTAGAAGGCGATGGCGACGATGCCGATGGTCAGCCCGCCGGCCGTCGTGATGAGCGCTTCCCAGACGCCGCGAGCCATTTCGAGCTGTTTGACGCCTTCGAAATTTCCTTTGGAGATGTCCATGAAGGATTTGATCATCCCGATGACGGTGCCGAGG
>JBNNED010000200.1:0-8201 GCA_050285825.1 Verrucomicrobiales bacterium
AAATTGCCCAGTTCCTGCCGGTTTTCCATCGAGCGCAGGGCGGGTTCGAGCTGCAAACCCGCCGCCAGCATGTCGGAGAGTTCTTCGGTGAACATCACGACCTCCGCCCGCTTGAGCTTGAGGGGTCCGTCGCTCGGCGTAGCCTCGCTTTTGGCCGCACTTTTCACTTTGGGCGGCGCTTTGCCCTCTTTTTTGCCAGCCGCCTTGGACTTGACGGCTTTGACCGGCGCTTCGGCCTTGGCGGAAAGCGAAATCGGCTGCAGTCCCTTCCGATCCAACTGGCGCAAGGCTTCCCCACGATCCGCCGCCGTCAGCTCACCCGTCGAAACCGCGCCCCCCACCGCCAATGCCTTGTAAGAAAAAACCGCCATAAAATTTGTGAGCTATTGTGAGACCAATCTTGCGACGGCTGACACCGCAATGAGTCCGTTCATCGTCAAAGCAGTTTTCATCTGACCCGGCATCGTCGTGCCCAAGAAACTCGAACTTGAGAACGGAGCGAACTCAAGCTCTTGAAAACTGCCAACCTCCTCTTTTTTAGCCATCATCAATTCTTAAATCTGCAATCTGTAATTCTTAAATTCCATCGCTTTTCTCAAAATCACTCGTCGTCGCCGACAAGACCTCCTCCAGCGTCGTCTGTCCCTTAAAGACCTTGATCCAACCGTAGTCCCGCATCGGCACATAACCGTCTTTCAAAGCCCGTTCTTTCAGCTCCTTCTGCCGCGCGCTGTGGGAAATGAGCTGCTCCATAGCGTTGCCCACGACCACGACCTCGTAAATGGCCATCCGACCCGTGAAGCCCGTGCCGCGACAGCGATCACAGCCTTTCGCCTGATAGGCCTGCCCCTGGACCCAATCCGGAATGTGCAACTCCGCCCGCCGCTGCGCGTCCACCTCGACCGGCTCCTTGCAGTTTTCACACAATTTCCGCACCAGCCGCTGCGCGAGGAAGGCCCGCACGGCGGCCGAGACGAGGAAGGGCTCGACGCCCATATCGACGAGCCGACTGATCCCGCCCAGGGCATCGTTGGTGTGCAGGGTCGAGAAAACAAGGTGACCCGTGAGCGAGGCGCGGATGGCGATTTCCGCCGTTTCCAGGTCCCGAATCTCCCCGAGCATCACAACATTCGGGTCCGCCCGCAAAATCGAGCGCAGCGCGCTGGCGAAAGTCAACCCGATCTCGCTTTTGACCGCGATCTGCATCACGCCCGGCAGCTTGTTCTCAACCGGATCCTCCACCGTCACGATGCGCGTGTCCGGCGTGTTCAGCTCGCTCAGGAAGCTGTAGAGGCTCGTCGACTTACCCGAACCCGTCGGCCCCGTGATGAGGATGATTCCGTTGGGCAAATTGAGGATTTGTTTGATTTTATCGAGGACGAAATCCTCCATCCCCAGCCGCTCGACATTGAAGCGCTCTTGGTTCAACAAACGCAAACTGACACTCTCACCCTCCACCGTCGGCACCGTCGCCACCCGCACGTCGATGGAGCGCCCTTCAAACTGCAAATTGATGCGCCCGTCCTGCGGCAAGCGCCGCTCCGCGATGTCGAGATGCGACATGATTTTCAGCCGCGCGATGACGGAGCTTTGCAGGGCCTTGATTTGATCCGGCACCACCACGTCAATCAACTTACCATCAATGCGGTAGCGGATGCGGAGATTGTCGGCCAAGGGTTCTACGTGGATGTCCGTGGCGCGTTGATCGAGAGCTTCGCGGATGATCTGATTGACGAACTTCACCACGCTCGCCTCTTCGTCCTCATCCTCATCGATGACATTCGCCTCATCCTTCATCTCCAGATTGTCCAAATCCAGATCCCGTCCCTCCAGGAGGCGCTCGAAAGTATCCGCGCCCACCCCGTAGAGCTTGCGCAGGCCCTCGTGAACCCGCCGCCGCGAGGCCATCCGCCACAGCACCGGCATTTCCACGGCCTGCACCACGGCCTGACGCGCAAGCAGATTGAGCGGATCAAAGGTCGCCAAAACGAGACTCTGCGCCCCTTCTTCTCCCACGATCTCGACCGGCAGCACCCGGTGCTTCAAGGCCACCTGCGGCCCGCAGGCCTCGCGCAAAGGGAGCGGACTTTCCACCTCCGGAAAAACGCCGAGCCACTCCAGCCCCATCCCCGCGCTCAAGCCCCGCAGATACGGCTCTTCATCGACCAAATCCTGATCGAGAATCGGCTCCACGGGCGACTGCTGACGCCGCGCCGCCTCCGTCACCTCACTCTCCAGAGCCGCCAAATCCCGGCATCCCGACTCCCGTGCTGCTTGCAAAAAAAGTTCCGTCATCAAGTCACTCTCACTATGGCCAAATCGTCCGCCCTGAAAAGTCCCATTTCCAGCCGACAAAGAAGCAACCCACCAAGCGGCACAAAGTTGCAAAGATCATGCAACGGAACGCCAAGCTCCAGCTTGGCTTTTTGAAGGAGGCCAGGCAAAACCTGGCGTTACTACTCCTCTTCCGCCTTCAATACGCGCTCATGGCTCGGTAGGCTTCCAGGCGCTCGCGGAGGAGTTCCGGGGTGACTTTTTCGAGCTGACGGGTTGAAAAATCCTGACAGGTGAAGCTCGCCAGCATCGAGCCTTCGACGATGGCGCGCTTGAGGTCTTCAAAGCCCGGCTCGACCAGCCCGTGAGCCGCGAGGTAACCGGCCATGCCACCGAGGAAGGTGTCGCCCGCGCCCGTCGGGTCTTCCAGATCGCGCAGCGGCCACGCGCCGCAGCGGAAAAACGCGCCCTGTGGACCGAAAAGATAAGCGCCGAACTCCCCGAGCTTGATCACGACGTAGCGCGGTCCTTTTTCGCGCAGAACATCGCCCGCGACGACAAGATTGCTCGTTCCGGCGAACTCGCGGGCTTCGCTTTCGTTGATCACGAGGAGGTCGATTTTTTGCAAGACCTCATGCAACTCCTTGTTTGCGATGCTGATCCAGAGATCCATGGTGTCGGCCATGACGAATTTTTTCCCGGCCGTGAGTTGCGAGATGAGCTGGAGCTGGTTCACCGGCGCCATGTTCGCCAAAACGACCAGCTCCGCCCCGCGAGCGGCTTCCGGGACTTTGACTTCCCAGTTTTCCAAGACGTTCACGGCCACCGCGTGCGTGCTGCGGTCATTCATGTTTTCGTGATACTCACCGGACCAGGTGAAGGACTCCGCCTCGGAACGCTCCAGGCCATCAAGATTCACACCATTGTCCGCCAGCATTTGCAAATGCCCTTCCGGAAAATCGTGTCCGACGATCCCCAGCAAGGCCACTTCGGGATGCAGTTTCGCCGCCGCCAGGGCCGCGTAGGACGCCGAGCCGCCCAGCAGATCCCTTTCGTCCGCCTTCGGCGTCTTCACGTTATCAATCGCCACCGAACCCCCGACCAGAACCTGCAATGTAGAACTCATGCCCGATAGAGCGCTTTTCCGACCCATTCTGCAACCCCTTTTCAGCGAAAATTGCCTCTTATAACAAGACCCCTGATTAACTTTCTATCATTTTGCAGATAAATGACTTGCACCCACCTAAATCGCCCTTAGCCTTGCGCTCCCTTCGAACAAAACACCGTTTCAACACCATGAAGCACGTCCTTTCTATGACCAAAACAAGCGCTCTCATCCTTCTCTCGGCAGCCTCTCTCCCCGCCGCCACCATCATCACCAGCCACGACGGATTCATTCGCGAAGGTCAAGCGACCGTCGTGCAGGACGGAGGCACGGGAGTCGACCTCGCCCTGCGTTCTGACAACTCCGCAAATAACGACAACGTCCGTAAAGTTTACTTCAAATTCGATCTCAGCGGATTCAATGCCGACCTGAATTCCTCCGCGACTTTCACCACCACCATCTCAAGCCGCTCGGCGAACCAAAACGGAAACCGGGCCTTCTACTTCTACGGCCTGAATGCCGGTTTCACCGCGACGGGTGGCGAGCTCGGCAGCGATTGGACCGAAACCGCGCTGACTTGGAACAATGCGCCCGGCAACGACCGCACGACAAACGTCGACTCCGGATTCAATCCCGCGACGACGACCTTGATCCAAACCAACGACAATCAATACAACTCCAACGTGGGCAAAGTTTACACCATCACCATCGCGAACCTTGGTGATTTCGTGCAAGCAGACAACACCGTCACCCTCATGGCCTCGTGGTCCGACACCACCGAATACGCCTTCGCTTCCCGTGAAAATACGACCGTGGCCTACCACCCGTCCCTGGAGTTCAACACCATCCCCGAGCCCACCACCTTGGTGAGTGCCCTCGTCGGCGGACTCCTCGGCCTGCGCCGCCGCCGCTGAGTCAATGCAAGCCTGATGATAACCACTCCGGACGTCTGCAAGGCCTCCGGAGTTTTTTTGTCATCGTATGGGAATCCTCGCGATGAGGAGCGATCATTTGACAAGCCACTCTTCCCTTCCATGGTGTAGGTGAGGCATTTCTCTCTCGGGAAATCCTCAGCAACAACCGAACCAACACCATGAATATCAAAACCTTAACCATCAGCACCTTCACCCTCGGATCCGCGCTCTCGCTGGCCCTCGCGGCTCATCACGAGGATCACGAAAAGGCCCAAAAAGCGGACAGCGCTCCTCTCATTGCCGTTCTCAAAGGCACCGAAGGTCATGAAACGAGTGGCACCCTGCACTTCAGCCCGGCGGCCGACGGCAAAGGAGTCACCATCACGATCAAAGTCAGCGGTCTCCAGCCCGATGCCACCCACGCCGTGCACATCCACCAGTTCGGCGATCTCTCAGCTCCTGATGGCACCAGCGCTGGCGGTCACTTCAACCCCGAGGGCCATGAGCATGGACTCCCCGACCAAGAAAAACGGCACGCCGGCGACCTCGGGAACCTCGAAGCGAACGCCGCAGGCAGCGCGACTAAGACGATGACGGTGAGTAATATCTCGCTCAGCAAAGGCCAAAACGCCATCCTCGGACGCAGCGTCATCATCCACGCTTCCTCCGATAAAGGAACGCAGCCAACCGGCGACGCCGGCCCGCGCATCGCCGCCGGAGTCATTGGCTATCAACAAGTTGAGAAAGCGAAAGACTGAGTTCTAGAAAACTCTACCAGACTGGCTCAAAGCGCCGTCCAGGCCGAGTTATTCTGTGAAGAAGTCACGGCTGCCTGGATGAAGCGCATGCCTTCCACCCCGTCCGCCACGCTCGGGAAGTCGTAGCCTTCCACCCGCGGAAATTGCCCTTGCACTTCGTCGGCAATGGCCTCCGCCGCTGCGAGATAGACGTTGGCAAAGGCTTCGATGAAGGCCTCGGGGTGACCAAAGGGCAGCCGCGTGTTCGCCGCACAAGTCTCGCCATTGTAACTGTTGCCCCGGCGATGAATCTCACGCGCTTTGTCGAGATACTTGACGATCAGCTCGTTCGGGTGCTCCTGATGCCATTCCAGCGAAGCGTCCGTGCCGTAAATCCGCACATTCAGGTTATTTTCATCACCCGCCGAGATCTGGGAGGCGAACAAAATCCCCTTCGCTCCGCCTTCGTAGCGCAGCAGCATATTGCCATCGTCATCCAAAGTCCGACCCGGAATGAAGGCCGTCAACTCCGCCGCCAACTCCTTGATTTTCAGACCCGTGATGTAAGCCACAAGATTCTCCGCGTGCGTACCGATGTCGCCCACGCAATTGGAAATGCCCGCCACTTCGGGATTGGCTCGCCAGTTAGAAATGGCGCCGTCTTCGGCTTTTTTGACCGATTCCACGGCATAACCCTGCGGGTATTCCGCCACGACTTTCAAGATGCGCCCGAGTTTCCCGGCCTCGACCATCGCTTTGGCCTCCTTAACCATGGGATAGCCGGTGTAATTGTGGGTCAGCGCGAAAACCTTGCCGCTTTTCGCGACCAAAGCCTCCAGCTCACGGCCCTGCTCCAGCGTGAAGGCCAGGGGTTTTTCGCAAATGACGTTGAAGCCGGCCTCCAGAAAGGTCTTCGCCACGGCGTAGTGGAGGTCGTTGCGCGTCACAATGCTGACGAAGTCGATGCGCTCGCCTTCCGGCAAAGCCGCTTCTTTCTCCGCCATTTCCTCGTAACTCCCGTAAACGCGCGCCGGATCGAGGAAAAAATCCTCGCCTGAAGCCTTCGCTTTCTCGGGATTGGAAGAAAAAGCGCCCGCGACCAGCTCGATCCGGCCATCCAGATTGGCCGCCATGCGGTGAACTTCGCCAATGAAGGCCCCACGGCCCCCACCGACCATTCCCATCCGTAATTTCCGTTTCAAACTCATCGCGCGTTCCTTTCTGATTGGCTCGGTTACAGGGAAACTGCCTGACCAGTCCGCGCCGATTCGTAAATCGCGTCAATGACTTTCATCAGCTTCAGCCCTTGCTCCGCCGTGTTCAGCGGCTCGGCCGTGCCGTCGATGGCCTGCACGAAATTCGTCGCCGAAGCAATGCGGCCCATGTCCTCGCTTTCGGCGAAATCGATGTCCTTGTCCACCGACTTGCCATCTTCCTGCACGTAGAGTTCGCAGGTGTCGATGGCCGTCTCGTCAATGCCGTCTTCGCCGAACAAACGCTGGACTTTGCCGCCCGCCTTCGTGCCCTGGAAAACGACGGAAACTTCCTCCCGCTTGACCATTTCCGCCCAGGAAACCTGCAAGCTCAGCACCTGGCCGGTCTTGAAGGTCACGAAACCGTGAGCCGCCGACTCCACATCGGTCACGCCGTCCTCGCGGTCGGGAATCCCCCACGGGCCTTTGAAATTCTTATCCTTGATGTGCGTGTCGAAGGTCTGACCCAGCACCTGCGCGGGCTCGGGATAGCCCATGAAATACATCGCCAGATCGATCATGTGCAGGAGGTCGATGAGGGCTCCGCCGCCGGCGAAGTTCTTGTTCGTGAACCAACCGCCGAAGCCCGGAATGCCCGTGCGGCGGATCCACTTGGCCTGCGCGGAATTGATCTCGCCTGCCGTGCCGTCTTTGATGAACTCCATCATCTTCACCGACTCCGGACGAGCGCGGTTATTGAAGTTGAACATGAGTTTTTTCCCGGCCTTGTCCGCTGCCGCGATCATTTCCTCGACCTGCGCGGCATTGAGCGCCGGTGGTTTTTCACAAAAAACGTGCTTTCCAGCCTCCAGGCACTGAATCGCCAGGGGCGCGTGAAACTTGTTCGGCACGATCACGCTCACCGCGTCACAACCGGACTCCGCCAGCATCTCCGCGACATCCTCGTAAGACTGGGGAATGTCCCACTCCGCCGCCGCCTTCGCCGCTGCGCCCGGAGCCACATCGGCCACGGCCACGATTTCACCACCCGCCGCGCGAAAACCCGCCGCATGATACTGCAACATCCCACCTGCTCCGATCACTCCTACTTTAGTCGCCATAATCTTAATTCTAATCGTTAATTCTTCAAAAAATCGGCGCCCGCCGGAGCAGACAGCCAGTCACGTTTCCCCGCCACCTTGGCAGAAGCCGCGCACAGATCAAGACAGATTCCGCCTCCGTCCGGAAAGAAAAAATTTCCCGACCATCACCTGACAAATCCCCCCGCTCCGTGCGTATTACTAGGTCATTCCAAAATAACACCCATGAAACGCCGACACTTTCTCGAAACCAGCACCGCCGCCGCCTTCGCCACCCTCGCCGGACAAATTCGCGCCGCCACCCCCGCCGGCAAAGCGCCCCACATCGTCCTCCGCTCCTCTTGGCAAACGGTCAACATCGGCGACATCGCCCACACCCCCGGCGTCCTCCACCTGCTCGAAAAACACCTCCCCGAAGCCCAAGTCACCCTCTGGCCCAGCGACATCGGCAACGGCGTGAAAGAGATGCTCCAAAAGCGTTTCCCGAAAGTCATCATCCGCGAGCGCAGCGCCGAGAACATCAAAAAAATCTTCGCCGAGTGCGACTTCCTCCTCCACGGCTCCGGCCCCTCACTCGTCGCCCAAAACGACGTCGCCAAATGGCACAAGGAAACCGGCAAGCCCTACGGCATCTACGGCATCACCTTCGCCGTGCGCGGCTCCACCTCGACCAAAGACGCCGCCCCCGAGCGGACCCAAAAAACGATCAGCGTCTTCAACGAAGCGAAATTCACCTTCTTCCGCGACACCGTCTCCCTCGCCCTCGCCAAAGAACTCGGCTGCACCTGCCCGATCATGGAATTCGGGCCCGACGGAGCCTTCGCCTGCGATGTCCGCAACGACGAAGCCGCCGAAAAATTCCTCAAAGCCAACGGCCT
>JBNNED010000201.1:0-3577 GCA_050285825.1 Verrucomicrobiales bacterium
GCTCTTCCGATCTCTCTGCGCACCCTCGAACTTCCCGCCAAAGACAAGCAAGGCAAAACCATCATCGCGCCCAACGCCGGCTGTCACCAGCGCATCGACCTCCCCAACGGCAACATCCTCCTCCCCATCCGCTTCTGGAACGACCGGAAAAAGCAAAACTACACCAGCATCGTCGCCCGCTGCCGCTTCGATGGCGAAACCCTGACCTACCTCGAACACGGCAGCGAACACACCATTCCCGAAGGCCGCGGCCTCTACGAACCCTCCGCCATCCGCCACGGAGACGCATTTTTCCTCACCATGCGCGCCGACAAGGCCGCCTACGTCGCCAAAAGCCAGGACGGCCTGAATTACAGCAAAGCCAAAGCCTGGACCTTTGACGACGGCGAAGCACTCGGCTCCTACAACACCCAACAACACTGGCTCAGCCTCGCCGGGAAACTCTACCTCATTTACACCCGCCGCGGAGCTGATAACGACCACATTTTCCGACACCGTGCCCCCCTCTTCATCGCCGAAGTCGACCCCGAAGCCCTTCACGACATCCGCGCCACCGAGCAAATCCTCGTCCCCGAAAACGGTGGCACCCTCGGCAACTCCGGCGTCTGCCACCTCAACGACAAACGCGCCTGGCTCACCGTCGCCGAAGGCTCCCGCCCCAAAGCCGAAAGCAACCGCCTCATCCTCGCTGAAATCAGCGCTGAGTAAAAAATCAGAGATTCTTGAATTTTCTGATTTTTCCGGGGAATAAGCTCCGCCGGAAGTCCTCTCAATCCCTGATCGCCGGTCGCGGATTTCCGCCCCGGCACCAAGGACTAGCAAACAACAAAGACCAAAAAACATGAAAACCGTATCCACCCTCATCCTCGTCGCCGCCTCCGCCCTCGCCCTCAGCGCCTGCGGCTCAAGCTCCGCTGGCAAAAGCTGCGGCACGTCCTGCGAAAAATCCTGCGGCTCCAACTGCCAAAAAGCCTGCTGCGGCAGCAAGTAAGCGCTGCGATAATTCCCTCAAAAAAACAACGGCAAGGGCTCTTCCCCTGCCGTTTTTTTATGGGGTTTCCCTCACGAAGCGAATCAGCTCCAGACGGCAGCCCTGCCTCGGCATTCCACCGTTCAAAGCGTCGACCTCCGACGCTTCAGCAGACCCAAGGCGGCCAATGCGCCCAAGCAAGCAGTGCCAGGCTCGGGAACGACCCCGTTCAAAGTAAAATCAGCATACTCGATTCCCCCGCCCGTGCTCACGATACGAAAATCAATGCTCTCGATATCCTGATATTGCGCACCACTCAATGAGATATCGACCTCTTGGAAAGCCGTATTCCGATCCCCGGCCAAATTCGCATTACCAATCAGAGCGTACGTCCCGCCATCAATCGAAGCCAAGACCCGATAGCCGCGAATGGAAACGGCTGAAGTGGCCTTTTTGGCGTGGAACACGAGGTTGGTCAAATCCATGGCACCTCCACCGCCGCTCACCCCGAACTGAAAGTAGACCGTGTCACTTCCCCCGGAATCCGTGACCAATGTTCCGTTCGTCTGATTCGTATCCACATCAGTATTCCGGAAGCGGCGATCCCCACCTCCACTCGCTTGTGTGGCTGCGTTAGCGAAGAGCGTTTGCAAATCATTGAGTTGGCTCGCGGAAGTCCCACTCAAGCCCGCATCAACGGTGACACTCACCAAATCCGGGTTATAGTCCACAGAAGCACCGCTGTTCGTTACGGCGTCATTCGCATCAAAGGAATTGATAGCATATAAAACGGCAGCCGGTGCGGAACCGACGGCAAAAGGGCTTAGTAGAACAACCGTCAAAAGAGGGTGGAATTTCTTTTTCATAGTGACCCCTCCATACGACTCACCCCAAGCCCATTTGTCAATCGGCAATGGAGACCACTGCTCACGACCCATGCCGTGGCCACCTCAATCCACACGCTCTGCCAGTGTGAGATAATACGCAACGGTGTCGAGTCCCGGCCCGTGGAAGGTCGCAGCCAGTTCGTGCCGCCCTGCCGGTAGTTCGATGTCCAAGACAACGGAGACGGCTCCCTCTGCCGCCTCTTTTTCGGCCACGACCTCGCCTCCCAACCAAATTTTCGCCGTGCGGATGTCGAGCGCCCGCCCCGGAGTCGTGCGGAAGGCCTTTGAAGCCCCGGGAACGTCGGGCAAGGCCGGAGCCGGAGCCTGCAAGGCCAAGCCAGCGGACAGCGGGTAACGCGACAATGTGGCTCGGTATTTCCCCGCTTTTTTCACTTCGATGAACCAATGCGCCGGACGCCCGGACTTCCCGATGCCCGTGATTTTTCCCGCGCGGATCGAGCCCTGGTGCCAGGCGACATCATTCGCGCCGCCCTCGCTGATGAGATCATGCGCGGTGAGCTCCATCGGCTCGTCGATGACGCCGACTTGAAAGGCCGCCGTCTTCGCGAAGCCCGGTTCCAGATCCGCCCACCACGCCTCGTAAGCCGCCCGCAGTTCGGCCACTTTCTGCGGATTCTCGCCCGCCAGATTTTTCCGCTGACCCGGATCCGTGGCCAAGTCGTATAGCTCCTTCCCTTTGATGAGACGGTAGCGCCCTTTCATGACGGAGGAAGACTTCCACTTGATCGGATCCACCACCCGCTGCGAGTCCGTAATAATGACCCGCCCGGCCCACTCCTCACCGCCGCCATCGCCCTCCAGCAAAGGTCGCAAACTCCGGCCATCGATCGGCGGAGCCTCCGCCAGAGACACGCCACAGTAATCCGCCAAGGTCGGCAAAACATCGATATGCGCCGTCAGCGTGTCGATATCCCGTCCCTCATGCCAGCCCTGCGCCGGCCAATGCAGGAAAAAGGGCACCCGGTGCCCACCCTCATACGGACTTCCCTTATTCCCCCGCATGCCTGCGGAAAAAGCGCGCGCCCCTCCCGCCGTGCCATTGTCAGTCGTAAAAATAAAAATGGTATTTTCCGCGACGCCCAAGTCCTTGAGCTTCTTCCGCAGGGCCCCGACATTGTCATCGATGTTCGTGATCATGCCATAAAAAGCCTGCAAGGCCGGTTGCAAATCCGGATAGCGCGCCAGGTATTTCTCCGGACAATGCAGCGGACCGTGGGGGGCATTCGTCGAGATATAAGCAAAAAAGGGCTTTCCCACCGCCACTTGCGATTCGATATACTGCGTCGCTTCCGCAAAAAAAACATCCGTGCAAAAGCCCTGCGAGGCCACCGGCTTGCCATCCTCCAAATAGACATCATCAAAATAGCTGTTATTCCACAAATCGGGCGTCTGCCCCACCCCGCCTCCGCCGTGGACGAAGGTTTTCTTGAAGCCCCGATGCTGCGGCGTGAAGGGATAAGCATCACCCAGATGCCACTTGCCGAAAATCCCCGTCTCATAACCCGCCTGACCAAAATGATCCGCCATCGTCCGCTCGTCCGCCCGCAGCAAAGAGCGCCCCATGATGGTGTGCCAGGCTCCCGTCCGATTCGTGTAGCGCCCCGTCAGCAAGGCCGCGCGCGTTGGCGTGCAGGTGGGTGAAACATGATAATCCGTCAGGCGTAGCGACTCCCCGTGCAGGGCGTCCAGATGCGGCGTT
>JBNNED010000202.1:0-17096 GCA_050285825.1 Verrucomicrobiales bacterium
CCGTATCGATCCCATCCCAAACCCACGTTTCCGTTTCAATGACTTGAGAATTGTTCGCGCTCACCGAAAAGGTCTTCGTAACATCTACACTAACAATATCAATGAATCCCCCGGGGCTCAACGATCCGGAAAGCGGATCGCCGTCGCTGTTCGTTCCCGTGTAGACAAACGCCCAAACTCCTCCCGACTCTTGGTTGCTACCGCTTTGATCCCGCCAAAAAGACAAGCTGTTATCGGGCGGATCAGCCCAAGCATCCTCCCTCTCCTCATACCTCTCTGTCGAAGATCCGAACCAGGACGTTTCTATCGCCCACACACCGGGGTCACCCTCGACGTATTCATCCTCGCGATAGACACCAGTCCGAGAAACCTCAAGTCGAGCCTGCCACGCTGACACATCGTGATTTCCGGGTGGATCCTCTTTCAAATTCCGCCATTCATTCGACGCCCATTCATTCGCCTCGCGGTATCTCCGCTTGAGCCACCGGCTCCCCACCATGTAATCGGGGATATCGTCTCGGGATTCCGGCTGATAGAAACTCTTCGACAAAACGAATCCGACTGGCTCCGACGTCACAGTGGGAGCCGCCTCACACTCCGGCCTGCAACAACCGGGGCAGCTCACGCCTCACCTCCTCCCCCTCCATCCCGAGATGCAGATGCCGTCCCTTCGACGGTATTGTGCGAGCAGAACCCAAAGCGAACAGGGCCGCAGCCGTATTTCTCCCAAACCCCAGCATCCGACCACTTGCCCAGAGGCTCGATAATCGTCCCCGTCGCAGAATCAGCGGAGATTTCGTCAGAAGTCGGGAGGCTCGCGCCCTGCGCCAGAGAGAAATCCGTGTATTCGTAGCCACCAGTCAGAACACCCTCCTCGACCGTCGCCGAAATATCAGCCTCGATCCATACATAATGGCCATCAGTTGGAGTCAGCAAAGTCCCATCCACCCCTCCAAGCACGTCCGTCAATCCGCCGCCGGAAACAACCGAGGGCAAGATATACCACTCCCCCGACTCGCTCTCAGGGGCCGGCATGATGTCTCCAAGAGGACACTCGGGAGCTCCCCCTCCGGTTCCTCCGTCCCGGCTGGATGAGCTGTTGGGGGTGGCGGCGATGCCTCCGAGCGCGTCTTCGGGCGGTTCGTCTCGGTCTTCAAAGGTGAAGCTTGGTGGATTCCGGCGGGCTTGACGCAGGCGCTCGATCAGGTCTTCTGCGGTGAGTTGTTCCGGCGGGCCGAAGCTGACAGTTGTGCGCCCTCCTTGCTCGTCGATGTCCACGCTCTGAATCAGCTCGCCCATGCTGGCCCATGCCGTCTCTCCATCGGTGAGGTTGAGGGCTTGTCCGACCTTGTAGGTCTCGCGCGGCTCTTGATCGACAAAGGTAATTGATCCCGTGTGGCGCGTCTTCGAGTAGGAGGCGAGCAAGGCGGAGGCGAGGCCCAAGGGCAAGGTTTCGGCTGGTTCGTAGCTCGCGGGGCGGCGGAAGCGCTCTTTCTCGGCGTTCGTCCCCATGCAGGAGTAGGTGAATTTACTGACCAGGTATTCAGTCCCGCCAAACTCCTTTTCGACGGTGAAGATTTTTTTGAGCGCACCTTTCAGGGTGGCCGATGAAATAGAGTCGAGATCGCTCTGAGTGATACCCAGCGTGCTCTCAATCGTGAGTTGACGGTAACGCTTATCAGCCCACTCCGGCAAGTGTCCGCCGGTGAGTTCGTTCGGGTAGTCTTCCGGGTCGACTGAGGCGGCGACTTTCTCGCCGAAGATGTTCTCGCGCTCCTCCGCGCCGGTCACCGTCACTGTGTGCGGGACGATGTCGTTTTCCTCGTCGGCAGTGGTGGGCACTTTAAGGAGGCCCGCCAAGACGCCATCAAGTCCCGGGTTGGCCTGCACAACGCGTTCATTGACGGCCCGCAAGCGTTCATCTTTTCGCACCCACCATTCCGCAATATCGCCTTCCGTGCCGCCTGCCTGCTCAATCGGGTCAAGACCCACGCTGGCCGTCTCCCACTGCACGCCGCCCGGCTCCAATCCGATGGTTCGGACGTAGGCGTTTTCGCTCGTTCCGTCACCGGTGGCGGGGGAAACGAAGGCCTTGTCTTCGGTCGTGGCGAAATAGTAATCCGCCCCGTCCTGAGTCACGTGCTCATGACGGATGACGACCTCGTCGCACGCTTGGCCATCGAGGGCGGACACGTCGTAGCTCGCGCAGCCGACCACGGACGCGCTCACCGTCGATGAACCACCTGAGACGACAGAGATCGTTGGCGGATTGGTCGTGTAGTTGGTGGTCATGACGAGCTCGGGGTTGAGGCCCATCATGTGCCGGATCGCATCCGCGCAGGTTTGGTCTTTGACTTCGGTGGGCGTCCAGGGCACGCCGGACGCAACCGCGCCGACCTGAAAAGCGCCGCTCTGGGCTGCGCCGTAGTTTAGAGCCTCCTCAATGCGTTCGCCCGTCGTTTCGCCATCTCGGCCTTGCGTGAAGTGGCTGGTGTAGATCGTCTCGTAAACCGGCTCGCGAGGGTCTGCGGCCTCATTCCACTCTTTGAACCTCTGCACCCCGCGCTGGAAGACGAGCCTTTCGAGCGCATCGAAGGGGCCACGCGCCACGATCTGTTGCCCGGCGCTGTCGCCTGACTCGGCGCGCGGAACCTCCCGCACCGTCCCCTTGAAGAGGGTCGTGCCGTCCTTGGTCAAGGTCACGGAGTCCCCGTAAGCCAGCCCGGAAACCGCACCCGTCGCGCTCTGCCTGACGACATCAAGCCGCAGCTCGTCGGCATTGCCGCTGCGGTATCTCCGCGAGGCGACCGACACGCCATAGTGTGCAGGTGGGTTTCCGTTGATCAGGGTCATCTGTTTAAGTGGTCGTCGATTTCGTCTTCGACTTTTGCTAGCTTCTCTTGAAGTCGGGTGAGGTCATTCTCAGCTTCAACGATGTCAGACCGTTTTTCTGCTCGGTCGAGAGTTGTTTTCGCCTCACTAATCTCATCCCATAATTCACTTCTTTTTGCCGTTAATTCGTCGAATCTTTCTGCTGACGAATTAAGCTCTTCCTGAAAGGCCATATTCCTCTCGTAGGACGCGTCATATTGCTCTTCTTCACTGTCGATTTTAGCTGAGTAAGCCGCGAAGCCGACCACAGCGATGATGACCAAGGCAAAGATGATTCCGATTGTTTTTCTGTCTTTCATAGCAGGCGTATCATGGGAGGGTTGAAGCGGGCAATCCACTACAAAATTCAGCGGTTATTCTCATACCGGAGGAAGTCCTTTTGCAGCCTCTTGAGTTGCGTTTTCTGTTGCTCCATCTGGGCGCGCACCTTTGCGGTCTCAGCCGTCGACTTCTTGTCCAGCGCAATCAGCGTCGAGTTGACCAAGCCGAGCAAGCTGGCAACTTCATTCGCCGTGTTCACGGTGTCCTGCATGGCAACACCAAGAGAGCCAGCTTGCTTGACCGCCTCATCTCCTTTTTGCCCCATTTTTTTATAAGCATCTTTGATCAGACCGACAGTCTGCACCCCTTCGGAAGAGGCCGTCTTGTCCAGCCTCTCGCGTTCTTCATTTCTTTTTTTCTCTTCCGCTTCCCGTCTCTTCCGAGCGGCTGCGTCTTGACGGATTTGATTCAGCTCGTCAGTCCGGTTTCCCTTCCGGTAGCGGATGTCATCAATGGTCTGGTCTCCCGCATTCTTTTCTCGGGTGTCAAACCAGTCACTCGCCGCGCCTCTTTGTTGTTCCCGCGACTTATCCACGTCCTCTTTGAGTTGCTTTATCTCCCGCTGAAGGTCATCAACTTTTTTCTTTTGAGCTTTTTCAGCAGCCTTCCTGGCCTCTTCTAAAATCTGCTTGTTCCGATCCTCTCGTTCAGTCGCTGCTCTACCCCCGTATTTCTTTCCACCAAGTTCCTCGATCCTCTTGTTATTTGCCTCAATTTCGGCCTTTTCCTCGTCGGTCAGTTTGACTTTTTCGGGGTTCTGTTGCTGCTCCTCAAGGGCCTTCTGGGCCTCGGCCAGCTTCCTCTCGTTTTCCGCCACCTGCTCGCTCGCGGCCTTCTCCTTTGCTTCTTTCTCGGCAAGCTCCTTCTCGCGGCGTTTCTTCTCCGCTTGGTATTCCTTATCGCGCAACTTTTTGCGGATGTCGATGCGGCGCTTCTCAGCCTCTTCAGCCGTGATTTCCCCCGTCTCTTCGGCAAGGTCGGTTTCCGCTAAGGCGATGCCTGCGTCAGCATCAGCCCGCGCCATTTCCTCGCGATATTTCCGCTGAATCGCTTTCAGCTCTTGGTCATGAAGAGAGATGGTTTTTTGTAGATCAGCCGCTTTCGCGTTGTATCCCTTTTCCGACTGCTCGAAATACCGCGCCTCAGCCCGTGCTACGCCCTCAATCGTGGTTTTGACGTTAGCCGCTGCCTCCGCAACGCGCTCAGCCTCGTCCTTTGTTTTGCTGAAAAACTCAACAAGCTTCGGCCCGAGTGTCGCCAAGCCCACCGCGACCAAGGAAATAGCACCAGCGAGCCCGCCACCGGCTCCCAAAAGCATGACAAGCTGCGGGATGTTGTTCAGCACCCCACGGATACCGTATTGCGCATCCTCCACCGCTCGGGAAAACTCTAAAACCGCTAGCCCAGCGTTCCTGCCGCCCCTCTCCGTCTGCCGCATCGCTGGCCCCATGCGTCGCATGCCGGACGTCAACTTCTTCGTGCTTTCGTAGGCTTCGCGCTGTTCATCGCTGAGATTTTCGGTATCGACCGCAGCCGCCTCAAGCGATTTCTCCATGCGCTCCGCCGCCTCTTCAAGGTCCCTGAATCCTTGCTCAAGACGCTCAGGGTCTGCGTCACGCATTCCCTGCTCAATACGGTCACTTGCCGCCGCCGCGTCCTTCGCCGCGTTCTCGAAAGCGTCGCCGACGAGCTTGATGTCCTTCGCCGCCTCCTTGCCTCCCTTGGCTTCAATCCCGATTTTGATTTTTTTGTCGTTTGTCATGATGGTTTAAAGCGCTGGAACCTCGACCCAAAGGCCGGTTTGCTCGTTGAACTCGACGGACTGGCCGGATGCGTCCAGGCCCGTGAAATCCGCCTCTCCAGAGTTGAGCACGGCCAGCTGAGTGGCCACGTCGAGCGCCCATAAATGCACGAACTGCCCGCCGACAAAGACAATGTCCTTGCGCCCCATCTCCACGGGCGCGCGTTTCGGGAATTTTGGATCTCCGTTCTCGTCGAGAATGTTTGCGGCGTCGAGCGTCGCGTTGTCCTGCGTTCCGCATCGGGTGTTGTTTTCAAAGATCGCGGCGGTCCGGGCGGGGTCTTTATTGAGTAGCGCGAGCAAGCGGTCGAGCGGGAGGGCCCAGAACCAGCGCCAAGACTCGTCGAGGATTTGAACACGCAAGGCTGTGACCTCGCAAACGCTCTCGATCAGCTCCGTCATCCGCGCGTCATCGCGGTCCAGTTGGGTAGTTGTCGGGATCAGGGTCATAAAATCGGGGTGAATTTGATATTAAACGGCCACGAGGCGGAGCCGCTGATTTTGTTCTCAATGGCAATTTTAAGAGGCCCCGCCGAAGGGAGCGACAAGACAGCCGGGCCGAAATGGCTCGCATTGTTGACCGCGTCCAAGGTCGTTTGGGAAAATTGACCAGACGAGAAATCTGAACTGACTCCCGATCTTCTCAACTTGATGAAGAATCGATAATAAAACGCACTCGGATCACCCGTCACCACCTCCAAAATGTAGTAACCCCTTGCGTCACTCGCTGTCGGGAAATTTAGATCTACGGGGTAGTATTCGTGGGTCGTCGTGAGACTGCCTCCTCCCGCTGGATAATCTACGGCGAAGTTGTTGACTGCACGGGGCAGACCCGCGAGCGCCAGCGACACGGCCCGACTTGTAGCGTGACCGTCCGCCGTAGCCGCGCCGACCGTGACGGGACTGGCAAAGGTTTTTGCGCCCGCGATAGTCTGGCTTCCGGTGGTTTTGACGGCGGCAGAGTCGAGATCATCCACATCTCTTTGCAGAGCGCTCAGCCCCGCCGCACTCGCCGCTCCGATGTTTTCTCGGGCTTGGGTTTGCTGAGTTTCATCGAGAGTCTGCGCGACATACTTCACGTAGAGCGCCCCACTTGGCGGGCTTCCTCCTTCTCCTCCGCCGGTGCCTTCTTTCTCCCCAGGCAGCTCGTAGGTGTGTGGGCTGGTTCCCGTTGGCGCGGTGTAGCTGTCTGCGGGAGGGGGTGTCACCTCCACCAGAGCGCCGCCGATGATTTCGATTTGACGGTCACAAAAGTGCTCGTCGACGCGGGCGGGCCATGCTCTCACCGTAGCATCCTCAAGCCTCCATGCCCCGCCGTCCTGCACCTCGAAGAGCACGTCGGCTGTCCCCCTCGGCACCGCAAGCGCCCCCGCGAAAAGCCGGTCATGCGCCCCCCGGACGCTCAGCGCCTCCCGCGCCCCGGCGATGGTGAAGGTGTGCTGCTCATTCCCGCGCGCGAAGGTAGAGGCCGCCGCCGAACGGACGAACGAGCCCACCTCTACCATCTGCTCGCCGTCGAGCTCGGGCAGACTGGTGATGTCCTCCCCGAAATCCAGAAGCACGGTAGGCGTCCCGGCAGGATCGTGAGTGATCCGCAGCAGGCTCTCGATAACAACGTCCGGCATGGTCTCGTTTAGCTAAAATCAGTGTAGGTGCTCAGGTCGGCATCGCTCAGGCTGTGACCGTTCGCGCCGAGGCTCGTGATGGCCGCTTCGATCTCCGTGCGGTAGCTTGGCAGGAACGGGCCTGAGCCCGCGCCACCAAACCACCAAGTCGTCAGCAGCACGGCCTCACCGCCGAGGAGGAGGAATGCCGGGTTTCCGCTGTCTCCGGTGATTTTCGGCTCGTAGTAGCTCAGGCGCGTAGCGTCCGTAGGCACGCGCATGACGAGGTTCCCGTTCGTGTAGCCGCAGTCTGTGACGAGCGCCTTTTCCTCTTGGTCGAGGCAGAGCGCCGGGAGGTGTTCAAGCCCGGTGGGGAAGTAGTCTTCCCAGTCGGCTGGAAGCACCTTGCACGGCGTGATCGTCGCGGGCAGGTCGCTATCGAGGAGGCCGATTGTCAGGTCGGTATCGGCCAGGCTTTCCTTTGCCGTCAAGGTGCGCTCTACCACGGTATTGTCCGCCGTGATGAAGCGGACGGTCGCACCGGTGCCGATCTGGTAATGCTTCGCGAAGACGATGTGGCGCGGGGTGATGGCGACCCCCGCCCGCTTGTTCCCGCCCGTCGAGTTCCACGGGCTGACGGACGTGAGATCAATGCCCGCCGCCGTGGCCCAGTTGCTCGCGTTGCGCGTGTAGGCTGGGGTCGCGTGGTCTTGGGCCGAGTAAAGGCGTATGTCGGTGGCCGGGTCGGTCGCGTCCAGGGCATCATCCAGCTCAGACTCCGTCGCCGCCCTCGCACTACCCGCCACGCCGCTGGTATAGGTGCGGACCTCTGACGAGTCAGTCGCGGTTGTAAGCCACAGGGGAACGTTGACTTGCACCGGCCCATGCTGAACCTCAATGGTCGTCTTGCCAGCGCTCACCCTGCTCACCAAGCCCCCCGTGCTCACCGTCGCCACCGATGGCGCGGAAGAAGTGTAGCTGATGGCCTCGCTCTGATCTCCGGTGCGAGTCACGGCAAGCTGATAATCGGTGACAGTGGTGGCGCTACTCGTCACCTGCTCAGAGCGGTCCAGCGTGGTGCCGGTCGTTGTCGTCCCGCCCGTCACCCGGAGCACCGGCGTCGCGGACACACTCAGGCCCCAGCCTGCAATGCCAGCGACAGAGACAGGAACGGCAGCATCAACCGGTGGCGTCACCCGCTCTGGCGTGGCCTCCGGTGTGGTCAGATTTGTGATCGTGTCCATTACGCTTGAGTAATCCCTTTGGCTGTCATGGCGGCCTGCAAATCTGCGGTGATGACGGTGGCCGCTGCCATGTAAATGGTTCCGGACTCCAAGTTAGGAGAGGCCATAATGATCCGAGCCAGTGCGTCCTGTAACGCATCCGTGGGAGGGACGCTAGGGAATGCAAAGTTCTCGGAAGCCAGATGTATGCGAACCTCCAAGTCCTCTTCCGAGGTTCCTCCGGTGAGCCCGGACAGGTCGAATGACGGGGCCATTTCGAGCCGAAAAATTGGCGCTGACTTCAGATCACCGACAGCCCTCTCGAACGTAAGCATATTCAGGTGCAGCGGCCCTGTATCATCGACCCCGCTAAGGGTCACCCGTCTCGTATTATCATCATGGGCATCCACCCCGCTCAAGTCCATCGTCTCAGGCGCGGCAGGAGTGTGTCCCCCGCCGCCGCTGCCTTCCACGGGCATGACGCCAGGGGTTTCCGGCGTATGCCCGCCGCCCCCGCCGCCGCCCAAGTCAATGCTATCTACCATTGCTGCGCTGGGGTTAGATGTTGGTCAGAGCGCCCTCGTTGAGCTCACTGTGGAGCTGGCGGATTTGCAGCGCGTAGGGATCGGCCCCCTCGGCGAACTGGTAGCTATCGATGCGGGCAGAGCCCCAAACATCCATCGCGATGATGAGTTGGTCGTTTTGGTCGTAGCTCTGGATCTTCCACCAGCCGCGCACGTCTTCTGTGCGGGAGTTCGGCACGAAAACGCCGCCGCTTGGCGTGTCTGCGTTGAAGAGCATCTCGGCCAGCGTCATCTCATCCCATTGCTGGATCGAGAAATTGTAAACCAAGGTGCCGCCGGTCTGGAGCACCTTGCGGTCTCGGTAGCGGCCGGGGGACGGGCAACGGCGGATAATATCCGTCCCTCCGTCTCGGGACGGCTCGAATTGCTCGATGCAGCCGAGCTTCGTCCAGTTCGTTTCCGGGTCGGTGTCCGGCTTGGCGTCAGCGGCCACAGTCACGCTGTCGATCACTTCACCCTCACGGGCGAAGAATAAGTGCGAGCCTAAAATCAGGTCTTTCATGGGTCTTGGTTCTACGGGTTATCAGGTTTCGGGAATCAGATGATGCGGATGATGTCCGCTTGGTTTTGATCACGGAGGTATTCCGCCGTCTTCAGATCGATGGTGGCTTGGCCGCCACGGGCCAGCACGGCACCGGGCACACGCAGCGGGGTGACGCGAGCCTTGATGAGAGCTTTCTTGGACTCCTCTTTCTCGGCCTGCACAGGCTTTGCAGGGGCTTTCTTGCGCGGGGTTTTCGGCTTGCTTGCTGGCTGGGGTTCTTTGTCGGTTTTCGTGCTCATTTTTTATAGAGTGTGGGTGATGGAAAAAGTGGCCACGTCCATGATGAATCTGGGGTCGGCCAGGGGTCTGATGTTTTGGAATTGCAGGCGGAAATTGCAGTTTGTCGGGTTGATTCCGGGGACTTCCAGCCCGTTCAGTGTATTACACGCCTCGGCAATGACGGCCTCAATCTCTGCCGCGCCCGCATCCTCTTTGCTTTTGCGGAGGATCGGCTTGTAGACGAAAAGGACTTGCAGCGATGTCTCGACCACAAGACCATTGCGGGATTTTTCCGATTGGCTCCGGCTGCCGTTTCTCCCCACGGAGATGGCAAAACCGCGCGCTTTGGCGAGATGCATCTTGAAGCTCTCCCCGACCTTGTGCTCGTAATCCACCGCCACCAAGACGTCCCCATGACTCTGGACGGTCGGCAAGCCCTGAATCGCGTCTCTGACAAACTCGGTGATAGTCAGTAAGGAGGGCATGGCTAGAAAGTCTGATAAGTTTCTCCGCCGTAGCAGCCGCTGGCGAACCCTCCCGCCTGATCGTCCCCATCGTCGGCAATTCCGATGTCGCAGGACGCGACGGAGTCAAGGAAGCGAGTGGCCTCACGCCATTCGTCGTCACGGATTTTCTTCTCATCCTCGTCTCCCGTGCTGGGAAGAGTGCCCCGCAGGCTGCGCTTGGCGATCGTCGCCGCAGCCCAAAGGCACTCTTCAGGAATAGTTCCGGCAGGGCCGAGGGTGTTTCGGTGGCAGGCTGAAACCTTCGCCCGTACAAGGGCGGTGACTTGGTCCAGGATGCCAGAAAGCCGGTCGCCGCTTCCCCCGCCCACGGCCTCAATCGTCGCCAGCTCCTCGGCTGCGATTCTTGAGGTGATGTGGGCGGGGGTCAGGGCAATCCAGCTCATGGGTTAGTCCTCCTGCTTGTCGGCGGTCGCTTTCTCGTAGCGAGCTGTGAGCTCGCCCTTGGTGGCGTTGTTGGGGATTTTCTCCCCAAGCTCTTTCAGGGCGGCTTTCAGCTCCTCCACAGTCGAGGGGGCTTGCGGGTTTTCGGGCTCCTGCTTGTCGGCGGTCGCTTTCACTTCGGCGATCTGACCGAAGCGCAGCCAAGCGCGGATTTGGGAGGTGGTGGCGGAAGCTGGAAGGGACTCGCCCTCTTTCAGGCGGACTTTTCCCACCAGCAGGCCGTTGGGGTCGGTGATCTCGTATTTGATCATGGCTTCTCGGGGTTAGGGTTAGGCGGTGAGGACAGAAGAGAGGTGGTAGCCGCATTCTGCACCGACGAGTTTTTCATCGGTGTATTGCGCGACGCGGTGCACGTCAGAGTTGACCTCTTCCTGGCGGTAGGACTTGACCATCATGCCGGCGCGTCCGCTCATCTTCGACCAGTTGAAGGTGCGTCCGAAGTTCGGTGCTTTCAGATCCTGAGCGCTGTTGACGTGCGCGAGGATGACCGAGTCTCCCCAGATCTTTGACGGGCTCACAGTCTGCCCCTCGGCAGCGGAGTTCCGCACGATACCCGCGACGACGATGCGCTCGACACTGAAGATCGGCGCAAGCAAGTCGGCGGTGACGATGCCCTTCTGCACGTATTTGATCTTCTGCAAGATCACGTCGAGTTCCTTGAGCACGTTGAAGACGTCTCGGGAAATCACCATGGTGTTGGCGTCAAGGCCACAGTTGTCATGGATGACTTCACGCACGGCGTCCACGTCTCCGATGGGGTCCGCGCTGGCGGCGTCCCACTTGGTGGATGGCGAAGAGGTGGCCACCCCCGCACCGGTAGCGAGGGCTTTCGCGCGCAGCTCGTGGTTCACCATGACGATGTTCGTCGAGCGGGTCACGGCGGCGCGGTCGGCATCCAGGGCGGACGCGTATTTGGCTTTCTCGACGTCATCGACGGGCTCTTCATGGCCGTAGTCCTTGCAGGCGTAAGAATCATCAGAGAGCGTCATCACGCTTCGCTTGTAACTGGAGCCGGGCGCGCGTTGGATGTCGGTGGGGATGTTCAGCGCGTTCTCGCGGTCGAAAACGTAATACTGTGAGGCCTGCTCGTTGGTGGAGAAGGTCGGGAAGAGGGCGCGTCCGGCAAACTCGGAGGCGTTGTGCATGAACTTGACGGCGGTTTGCGTCAAGATCGGGTTGGCAGTGGCTTTACTGTTCATGGTATCAGGTCAGTGGGTCTGGGGTTAAACGGATGGGATGAATTCAACGATGTCGAGGATCTCGATGACGTCGCCATCAGCGGAGCTTCCTTGAGTCAGCTTGATGCCAATCGATCGATCTCCGGCGGAGGCCGCTACGACCTTTCCACCCGAAGCGGATTTGACGCGCGCTCCTTTGGCGATGACTCCGCCAGCCACGGCCTTGACCGTGCCTCCCTTGCCGAGCAATCGGACGTTCACAGCTCCATCGCTGATGGTTCCGGGCTGGAGTTTCTGCTTCATGATGCCGATGGAGTCATCGGCGCCGGTGGCGAGCTTCACACTGTTCTCGGCAGTATCGAGGGCGACGGAGAAGCCTGCCTTGTCATCCAGAGCGCCAGGAGTGGCCTCAAGAAAGGTCTGGTATGGGGTGTCGTTATAGGTGTTCATGGGTTTCAGGGATTTCAGGGGTTATTCGTTACCGAGGGAGTCGGCGTAAGCTTGGTAGAGTTCCGGGTTGCTGGCGGCGACCATGCCGATGGCCTCCTCTTCGGTTTCCGCCTCCTTGGCGGTAACGAGCTTTTTGGCTTCGGTAAGCAGGTCGGTGCCTCCGCCTTTGGTCTTATCCCCAAAGGAGGCCTTTACAACGGGGCTGGTGATGTCTCCATGCGCGGCGGGGAGGGCGTCCAGTGCTTTGACCGCGGACTGCCCCTTCTCCATGACGAGTTCCTTCCAGAAGGCTTGGCCTTCTTCGTCCTTGGCGGCGATCTTGCCGGCGGCGACGGCCTCTTTCACTTTGTCAGCCGCTTGGGCTTCTTTGTGCTTCTGGGCTTCGTCCTCGGCAGTGGAGAGCTTCTTCTTCAGCTCATCGCGTTCGCTGTTCAGGGCGGCGATGGAGGCTTCGAGTTCCTTCAGTTTATCAGAGTCTCCGCGCATTGCGGTGACCCGGGCGGTAGCGACGCGCACGGCGTCTTCCTTGGCGGCTTCGGACTCATTGAGGAGTCCGCAGGTGACGAGTTGGCTCATGGTTTCTTCTTGGTCTGGGTTGGGTTGGGTGCCGTCTTTTGCGGCGATACGTGGAATTTCACGAAAAGCGGGTGAATTGACCAGTGCCCCCAGTGGTCCCCTTTTCGGCAGACCCGAAGGCTCCCCGCTGTCTGAAATCAGGAAGGTGGGAGAGAAGTAGCTGTAGTCCTTGCTCTCGATGGCCTTCCGCCCTGCCCCCGTCCACTCCACGGAGGCCATGAGGCCCTTGCCCTTCTCGTAGAAAAAACGCTTCGGGAGGCCGGAAGCGGGGCCGGTGTCTTTGTGGTCGAAGTCAAAGATCGGTCGGACGTTCTCAGAAAGCAGCTTTTGCAGAGAGTCCTGGAATCGTTCGGCGATCTTCTCGCCATTCTTGGCCTCAAGCTTGACGGTGATCGTCTTCGGCTTGCCATCGACGCTTGGAGTGATGGTGTGGGTGCCTTCGGGAAAGTAAACAATATCGGCCATTTCCCCCGGGGAGGGCAAAGTCGCGTCCAAGGCCGTCACGATACGGGAAGCTGTCATGCCCGCATACTCCCCCGCCCCACCCCTCTACGCGAGGGCGCGCGCTGGTCCCCTGACTCACATCATCCTGGCGATCACCAAATCAATCGGCGTGATCCCGCGCTCGTTCTTAATAAAGTTCTCAGGCTTCGCATCAATGACCATCACCCCGTCAAATTCCCGCCACCACCTCTTGTTTGATTTTTTGGGCGAGATCGGCGCAAAGCCGTGCCCTCTCATGAATTCAGACACCTCATCGAGGGATGGATGATCCCCATGGATGAAGGTCTGAGAAGTAACCAAGCGCAAGCGGCCTTTTTCATTCTCCCCCAGCGCGATCAATCCTGCATCGTCACCGAAAACCTCGTTTTGCAACTCGATCCGGCGAAGGTATTCCAAAGGTGTCGCAGAGCGCGTGCCTCCAGCCCCGTCCACCACAATGTTTCCAAAACGCCCGTCCTTCGTCGCTTTCGTCACCCTTTTGGGGTCATCCAAAAAAACTTCGTGCTCGCCCCCTTGCTTGATAGGCTCAGACTTAGGCTGCCAGTTTTGCTCTAAACCGAATTCCTGAGCGAACCGAGTTAATGCCCGCTCTTGGCGGCGAGCTTCTTCCCGGGTGCCGGCTTGCTCTGATTGAGCATCATCTCCCGCGCCTCTGCCAAGGTAATCGATGGCTGACTGATTCGCAATTCGCGGCCTTTGCGCGCGAGCTCCTCCGCTTTCTTTCTCGTCATTTTCTCCATCTGCTACCGACGTTAAATCTGTAGTATTGTCCTCCTGAGCTGCTTCCGCGTCAAGCTCAATCCGCCCTTGCCGCTCTCGCACGCGCAGAGCGGCCTGCCTCCCTGCTTCTGACGCGTCCTTGGGCTTGTAGCCCCTCAGCTCCTCAATCAGCTTCTTTCGGAGCTCTGGGCTCATTCCCTTCGTGCTGGCGCTCAAACCCTCGTTCAAGCGGCTTTTGCCCTCCGCTTGCTTCTGGTCTTGTGTCTTCTGATCCACATCAAGCCCCAGCTCGCGAGCCTCTTCCCGGCTCACATCCCGCACGCCCATCCCGCTGTGAAATCCGAAGGGAGCCCACGGCACGCCAAATCCGCCGATTTCGGGGTCGTTTTGGTAGCCCGCCCAGTAAGCCTCGTCGCTCTTGAGACGCACTTCCCCTTCACTCTCAGCGTGCCTTGGTCGTTCTTCGCCCACTTCTCGATCACGCACAAAACGCTGTGCCGGATAACGGTAAAGGATGGCGGGGGTCTGCCCCTGCTTCCACTGGCCGTAGCCATGTGCCTGGCGCATGTTGGTGTCGTAGATGAGTTCCAGCCGGGCGCGGCTTCGGATGTCGCGCACGTCGCTCTGGTTCACCCCCCAGAACTCCTCCTCATCCGTGGACATCCCCTCTTTGATCATGGCTTCCCGCATTTCGCGGACAAACCTTGCCCGCCCTCCCCCACGAAGAGCCGTGCGCGTCACGCCGTCCGGACCCGTCACTTGCTCGGTCACGCCCGCGATGGTATCGAAGAGGAATGCCTGCATCCGGTCAAGCAAGCGGGCAGACTCCACCCGACTGGAGAAGAAGGCCCGAAGCGCGATGGCCTGCTCCTCTCCCTCGAATAGATCAGGCGAGAAAGCATCAGTCGGCAGCGTGTCCTTGTTCAAAAGAAACTCTGCCGCCTCTTTGAAAGGCAATGGCCTGTCGATCATAAATCCCCCCTCTCCAGCATGTCGGCGAGTGCTCCGCGCCATCCCGAAATAAAAGCGGTGGTAAGAGTCTCATCGTCCGGTAGCGCCTCCGGCCACGGCTCTTGCGTCACCTCTTTGACGAGAGCGTAAACCGCGCGGAAACCCCGGCGGGGGTCATTCTCGAAGAGCGCCTTTTTCCCTTTGACCCGGAAGAGCCGTGTCTTGTGCTCGGCCTCGTAGTCCCTGGCACGCAAGCCAACCGCCTCTGAGACCATCGGGATAGTCAGGTGACTCACCCGCTTCGGTCGGATCGTTCCGCCGCGCACCTTGAAGGCGTAATAATCGGCATTGTTGGAAATGGTCGCGCCGCTTCCGTTCGCGCTCTCAAACTGCCAGCCCAATGAAACATTCTGGCCGAACTCTCCCGCCTTCCGGCTCCCGAGGTAGTTCCGCCCACGCCACCCGCCGGCTTTTGAGAAGGCGGCGTGATAGTCCTTCGCCGCCTCTGACGCCGCCCGACCTCCGACCGTGTTCAGCTCCGCGCTTTTCCCACCCTCCAAGGCATCAATCACCCGCCGCAAGGCCGGGGACGCTCCATCTTCTACTCTGGCGTGGATTTTAATCATTGCTCTCTCTCCTAATACCGGCTGGCCACTCCATTGAAGAAGGCGGAAGACATCGCCTTCGTCATCGAGGCCTCCAGAGCTTCGTGGTCGAGGCGGTCGAAGAGCTCCGGTAGCTCCCGCTGCGCCTTCTCCAGGGCCTGAACGAAGTCCTCGTCCGTCACGTTCTTCGACATTGCCAAAGCGGCCAGTCGCTCGAAAGCCGGCCGCACCGGTGAGAGCCACTGCTTGCTCACCCCCGTGAGGTCCTGCAAGACGTTTGAGGAAAGCTCGCTGGCAGCCTCTCTGGCTTGCACGACCCCGCCCTTTTCGGGGTAGAAGTCCCCCGCCTTCCCCTTTGTTTCTACGGGTAATACAGAACCCGTCTCAGGCTCTCCCTGAGCACCATCCGGGGAAGACGGGGTGAAAAGATCATCGGAATCCTCGTCGGGAACCGGGACACCGTGTCGCTCGTAAAGCCACTTTTTGGAGACCGGCAGCCCCATCTCCGTGAAGAGAACCTTGTCCCGCGCCGCCATGGCCTCCTCGTTTTTCGCTCCCTCAAAGGTCGTGGAGAGGGTGGGAGCCTCCTTGGCGTCACCATAGTTCAGCGTCAGGATCGACGGGACGAGCTGGTGATTGAGCACATCGGCCACGAAATCGGCCACCCCCTGGAAGACGCCTCTACGCACCTCCTGATGCACCTCACCAAGAGCGCGGCTTCCGCTGTCGCCCACCGAGGTCGTCAAGGTCTGCCCAAGGATGAAGGTATCGCACTGGATGTCGGCTTGCTCGATAAGCCAGCCCTGCGGCAGGCTGGTCGCGCTCTTGGAGGCGTCTTGAAACTGCACCTTCGTTCCCTCGGGAAATGCCGCCCATCCAGCCGACCCGATGCTGCTCAGCATCTCGCAAACTTTTCCCTTAACCGAGTCATCCGAATAGGTCGCCCAGCGGAAGGGAATGCCGTAGAGCTGGGCGAAGTTGAGAAGCCACTTGAGGCCATAGACGGCGGCCAGCCACCACCCGGTCAGGGCACGCAGAGGGGCGGCGATGCTGGGGTGCCCGGTATGGCCTCCGTTCACGGCGATGAGAAAGTGATGCTCTGGAAAATCCTCGTAATCGTAGCCCGCAAGCCCACCGTCTCGGTTCAACATCAGCCGATCCCCATCAATGCCGTCCTCTTCTCCATACGGGTAGCCATAGAAGCGCGCCGGCACGACCTTGGCCGCCCTGGGCAACACTCCTCCCTGATCCCTCTTCCAAAGCACCTCCACCACCTCATGCCCCGTGAAATACCCCATCGCCAAAACGCGCATCAGCCCTTCCTCGCTGATCTCCCCCCATGCTGGACGGGGAACCATCCCCTTCACGGCGTCTTCCACGAAGTCCGCGCGCTCTTCCGCCTGCGTGGACGCATCCTTACCCCTCGCCTTCCATGCCTCGACAGACCAGTTCGCCTTTGAGACCTCACGCATGATCTCACCGAGAGCCTTTTGCAATCTCGGCCACGTGTCGATCATGGCTTGGAAAAGGAGCTGTTGGCGGCGCAAATCACCGCTGAGCGCTCCCGCCAAAGTATCCCGCACATCACCGGGGAGCTGTTCCCGCTCGATGAGTTCAAGCAAGCGGTCCTGTGCCTTTCTCGGGAGGATGCCACCCATGGAGCTGGGAAGCGCCGCAGGGCTGGTCTTGGTTGGTTGCTTTGGGTATCTCCGCTTCTTACGAGCCATGATGCCAATTTAGCGACCCTCTCCGGCTCTACAACGCGCCCCAGTGGTCCCCCAAAGGGCTAGAAACCTGTCACCACACCGGAGGCGAACGGATTGCTCGTCACCGTGGCCCCATTCACCTGCTCCTCTCCAATCGCCCCTGACATATGGCTTCCACACATGATCGCGCCGAAAACAGCATCCGCTCGGTCTGGTGATTTCAGCCCTCGCTTGGCCATATCCGGCTTTC
>JBNNED010000203.1:0-7278 GCA_050285825.1 Verrucomicrobiales bacterium
GGCCGAATTATGCAGATCAATACGCCAACTACGAAATCGCGCAAAACTCCTGGAACCTTGGTTTCTTCGAGTCGCTGACCGCCCCAGCGGAGAACGGGATCTATGACATCGAGATCAGCGTCTATGACAGCACTGGAAGCACGGAGCTGGGATCGAATAGTATCCGCATCCAACAAATTCCCGAACCGACGGCAGCGATTCTCGGCCTCCTCGGGCTCGTCTGCGGTTTGCGTCGCCGCCGGTGATTTCCGGCCTCAAGCCCCTGATCTCCGGTCGGAGTGGGGGCTTTTTTGACTCACTCAGGGCTTCCTCGGCTGAGCTCTTTTACTGACATCGTGAGACCTGCCCCGGACCTTGTTAAGATATGCCGATTATTTTTGTGACTTTTTAGAGAAATATTTCGAACGATACGTCTTGGCGCTTGTCTTTCTTTCATATCGTCGCTATATCGCGGCGCAGTCTGGAAGATCGCGGAGCGTGACATCGACCAGTCGACGTAAGACCCCAAAAGCCTTATTTATGAAAAAAGCTGTTATCTCCTCCCTCCTCGCCGCTCTCGGTTTTCTTGTGACTAGCTGTAGTTCCAGCGACTCGATGGCCGGCATTCAAGACGGTAAAGTCAAGGTCGCGACCAGCCAGACCCTGGCCCGCTCCGGTTCTTCCGCCGGCGGTATTAGTCTGCCAGCGAATGTCGATGCCGTTGCGCTCTCAAAGGCTTCTACTTTACCTCGCGATAAGCACGGCATGCCGACCTATTCGCACACCGAGCGCACGCGCGTGGTTCGCACCACGGCCTATTCCCACATGGAAATGGAGCCGGGCGCTCCGGGTCGCAAGAACGCTCTCGGCACCATTCTTTCCTACGGCCAGGTTCGCAGTGCGGCCGCCGACTGGTCGGTTTATCCCGTGGGCACTCGTTTTAAGATCAAAGGCTTGCCTTACACCTACGTTGTCGACGATTTCGGATCGGCGCTCGTTGGCACCAACACCATCGATATCTTCCACCCGAGCCTTTCGCTCATGAACGCGTGGGGGACCCGCAAGGCGGAAATCACCGTCATCCAGTGGGGTTCCATGGAGCGCACGGCGAACATCCTCAGCAAGCGACTCAAGTACCCGCACACCCGCCGCATGTTTTACGCGGCCCAGTCCAAGCTGAAGTCCGGTCAGGTCGCCTCGAACTGAGCCTGATTTCCCCCCGAATTTTTTCAAAACCAGCGGCATGAGGAAAGCCGAACGTGCGGACTTTGTGCGGCAAAAACTCGCGGCCCTGTACCCCGAGCCGCCCATTCCCCTCGATCACAAAGATCCCTACACCTTGCTCGTCGCCGTGCTGCTCTCGGCGCAATGCACGGATGCCCGCGTGAATCTCGTCACACCCGCGCTTTTCGAGCTAGCCGACGGCCCGGAGGAAATGGCGCGGCGCAGCGTGGCGGAAATCGATGCCATTGTGCGCCCCTGCGGACTCGCGCCGCGCAAGGCCAAGGCCATTCAGGGCTTGTCGGAAATCCTGGTGGCGGAACACGGAGGCGCGGTACCGGCGGACCAAGAGGCGCTCGAACAACTCCCCGGCGTGGGTCACAAGACGGCTTCCGTGGTCATGGCGCAGGCTTTCGGAGTCCCCAGCTTTCCCGTCGATACCCACATTCACCGCCTCGCCCAGCGCTGGGGATTGACTGATGGGCGGAGCGTGAAACAGACCGAGGCGGATTTGAAAAAACTCTTCCCGCGGGAGTCCTGGAACGACCTGCACCTCCAGATCATTTATTACGGGCGCGATGCCTGCACGGCACGGGGCTGCGATGGCACCAAGTGCGAGATGTGCCGCACGCTCTACCCCCGCCGTCGCCGACCGGTGATCACGCGGAAGTCTTAATGGGGGCTTGGCTCTGATTTTTCATCACCGGCAGATTCTGGCTTGGAATTCGGTGGCCTCGAGATCATTTCGACTCGTTTCGTGGAGCTTTTTTTAAAAAGGGCGCGAAAAAAATCGGCTCTTTCCACAAAACTTCCTTTACTAGCGGCTCCGGATTTTGAGAATCGGAATCCGATTACACACGAAATAGAATAATCATGACAAACCCACTACGCAACCGCGCCCCCCGGTCCATCTTCCTTGGTTCCCTTGTTTCGATTCTTGCCAGCGTGCCAGCCATGGCGCAGGAAGAAGGCGGGGAAACGACTAAAAGCGCCCTTGATTCCTATCTTCTCGACGGGGGAGCGCTCACCATTTTCATCGTCGCGGTCGGCTTGCTCTCGCTGCTCAGTCTGACGGTTTATAACCTCATGAACCTGACTAAAGCAAAGTTCGCGCCAGATGATCTCAAGGGGGCCTTGCTTGACCACATGACCAATTGCCGCGTGCGTTCCGCCATTGAGCTCGCCGCTTCCCACCCCAGCTACCTCGGCCGCATGATGGCTTACTCGCTGCCGAACATCGACGCCACCCAGCCGGAAGATCTCGGTCGGGATAAAGTCGAGGACGCCGTTGCCGACTTCTCCATCAACGAAACCCGCAAGCAAATGACCTTCATCAACCTGCTCTCGCTCGTGGCACAGTCCGCGCCGATGTTGGGTCTTTTCGGTACCGTCTTCGGTATGATCAAAGCCTTCGGCACCCTCGCGCAGAACAACGCCGCCGACCCGAGCCAGCTCGCCGGCAGTATCTCCATCGCCCTTCTCACCACGATGTGGGGTCTCGTTGTCGCCATTTCCGCCGTCATCGCCTACTTCTTCTTCAAGAACCGCTTTAACAGCCTCGTCGCCGACGCCCACAACACCGCCGAGGAGCTCATCAATGCTTCCGTGCAAACAGTCAATGCCGATGCGCATTTGGCTAAGATTCCAGAGGGTCTGGCCGTTTAAGCCTCTGAGGGGGCTGCTCTCCGGCTCCCGTCCCACTCCCTCCTTCTCCCCATTTTAACACACACTTTCCAGCGATGGCTTCCGATAAACTGCGTTCTTATAACTCCGCCGAGGACAGCGATGGCGAAATGGACATGTCGCCCATGATTGACATGGTCTTCCTGCTCCTGCTCTTCTTCCTCGTCGTTTCCAACCCGAAATTGGTCAAAATCGACCCCGAAGTTAAAATCCCGGTGGCTGATAACGCCAAAATCGCCGAAATCAAACACGGACGTATCGTCGTCAACGTGCGGGAAAACGGAGACTATTTCGATGAGTCCGTCCAACAGCAACTCAGCACTGACGAGGACCTGCAGGATTACATCGACGAGCTCAAGGGGCAGATCGAAAACCAGGGTTACACCCCGCGCCTTCACCTCCGGGGTGATAGCGAATCGGTCTTCCGCTACAGCCGCCGCGTCATCCGGGCCGCCGCCGCCGTGGGCGTGAACGAGGTCATCTTCGCCTCCTACATCAAATAACCAACCCAGATCATGGCTCGCAGAAAAAAAGGAAAACCCGCCGAACAGGACGAACCGGGCTTGGACATCTCCTCGCTCATTGACGTCTGTTTCCTTCTCCTCATTTACTTCCTCGTCACCACGACGATCACGAAGAAAGAGCAGGACACGACGATGCAACTGCCCTCGATGGCCCCCTCCGACACCCCGCCGGAAATCCGCCCGCTCTTCATCCGGGTGGAAGCCAACGGTTTTATCTATATCCGTGCCGACGGTGCACCGGAAGAGCTCATCGAACAGGATAGCGACACCCGCATTCTCCAAAATCTCAAACCCCGCCTCGATCTTTATTCCAGTGCCGCCCAGGCCTCGAATTCCGATCCCGTCGTGCAGGTTTATGTCGATGGCGAGGCCAAGCAGCAGCGTGTCATTGACGTGCTCAACGCCCTTGCCGGTGCGGGAATCTCGAAGGTGACCTTCACCGACCTGATCGACGCGCAGAACTAAACCCCTCCCAAACTCCCTCCAAAAATTTTTGATCCTCCGGAACGGAAATCGTCGGTCGCGACGCTTTTTCAGATGGATTGCGATCAGTTTCCACAACCCCACACACCAGCCTCAGATGAACCCACACACCCGCCACACATCAAGTCTCCTGCTCACGATACTGGCTCTTTTGTTCAGTTCTTTCACCGCCGGCGCGCAGGAAAACGCCCAAGATTACCAAACCCAGGCGCTCACCGCCATGAAGGCCGGTAATTGGGAAGAAGCCGAAGCCCTGCTGCAAGCCGCCGTCAAAGCCTACGATGCGCAAGCGCCCACCATTTTCGGCCCGAAGTTCGGCTGGTTCTGGTATCACCTCGGTTTCTGCCAACTGAAGTTGCAGAAATATCCCGAGGCCATGAAGTCCTTCCAGACTTGCTATGATAAATACCCGAACAACGTCGGTGCTGAGGCTGGGGCTGGAAAAAACCAAAGCACGAATTTCTACCACAAGATGGCGCTCCTGAAGTGGGGGGACGCCGCGAAGGGCGCGGGTCAGTGGGAGCAAGTCATCGAGCTCTATAAAAAATTCCTGCAGGAACGGGATCCGGGTCGCGACAAATACCAGCCGGGCGTGCTTTACATCAATCTTTGCATCGCCCATTTCAAGCTCGGGAATCTCGAAGAGGGCATCAAGCACCTCGAAACGGCGATCACGAATAAACTGCGTTTCCCGACGCCCAACCGGGGCATCATGTCCGGTTTCCACGCGCTCGTCGAGGCAGCGGTGAAGGCCAAGAATGAAGCGGCCCTGCTCGATTTCCTCCGCAAAAACCGCGCGCACATCAAGCTCGATCCCTACGAGGCTTATGATTTCGTACCCTTGTTCATGAAGCTGGCTCAGGACGCGAAGAACGCCGAGATGCTGCGCTCGACTTTTGAACTTTACGCCCTCGTCCCCGGCACGGTGGAGTCGATCAGCGACATCAAAGCCCGTCTGCAAGCTCTCGCCGGCTACCCCCGGCAGTTGACCGATGGCACGCACGTGCTTGACCCCGACGCTTTGCAAGCCGCCTTGGCCGATTTGGAGAAACGCCTCTCGCTCGGCAATGTGAATGAGATTTATTCCTATCTCAACACCGCCGTTCTCCATGAACAAGCCGGGAACACCCGCGGGGCCTACGCCTGCTACCTCCAGCTTGAGCGTTACTTCCCGAATGCCAAGATTTACAAAGACGGTGGCAATGTCGCCGTGCGCGAAACGAATCTCTACAACCTCGTCCGCACCGCCTCGGTGATCGGCGAAGTGCTGGAAGCCGCCGCCTTCGGGGAGCGCTTCCTCAAGGCCTTCCCGGACAGCGAATACGTTCCGGAAGTGCAGCGCATGATGCTCGCCAGCCTCTTCTGGGAAGGCCAGTATGCCAAGTGTATTGAGGTGGCCACGCCGATGCTGGAAAATCTGAAATCCGGTGCTCCTTCTAAGCAACACGACGTCTGCCTCTTCGTTCTCGGTGGCAGCCATTACTACACGGGCAACTACAACGAAGCCCAGCCGCTCATTGACGAATACCTCAAAACCTACCCTGAGGACAAAACCGAGAAACACCGCTTCCAGGCTGCTTCCTATTATCAGGCTTCCAACCTGACCCGCCTGCAGGAATGGACGAAGGCCGGGGCCTTGCTCGATGCCTTCATCAAAAAATACCCCGACGCCAACGAAAACCCATACCTGCCATACGCGCTCTTCGACCGCGCCAACGCGCATTACGCCGAAGAGGAGCTGGAACCCGCTTTGGAAGTCGTGACGCGCATTCGCAAGGAATTCCCAAGCTTCCAGATCATGGAAATGGTCTACAACCTGCAGGGCAACATCGAACAGTCGCTCGAGCTGCGCGAAGAGGCGGAAGCGAATTACCTCAAAGCGCTCGAACTCGCCGAGAAGAAAGCGAACGACTTCGTGGCGGGCGAAGCCCTTTACTACCTCGTCGTCCTGATCGGAGAAGAGAAGATCAAAGGCGAGGAAAACCCGCGCTTGTCCGAGGCTCTGCCGTATTACGACAAGTATTTTGAGAAATACTCTCTGAACTCGCCTTACCGCGCACAAGTCGCGGTGGCCGGTCTGCCTGCCATGATGGCCAATGACCGCGCTGATGAAGGTTTGGAGCGCTTGCAGAAAGTCATTTCCCAGTTGGCCAAGAACCCGCTCAATTCCGATCTGGAAGCGACGATCAACACCTACACCGAGGCCTACCTGAAGGTCCACAGCGTGGAGGACTTGAAAGACCACTACTACAACTTCCCGGACATCGACCGGAACGACGACACCGCCCGGGCCCTGCTCCGCATCGCCGTCATCGGGGTGGTCGAAGATCAGCTGAAAACGGCTGAGAAAGAAGGCAACAGCGATGAGGTGAGCAAGTTCAACACCTTGATCAAAGTGCTCTTCAACGACCTCAAATCGGAGTTCAATCCGAAGGACCTGACCAACTACATCCTCGTCAGCGTGGGCGACTTCCTGCGCGAAAAAACTTCCGCGCCGCAGCAGGCCATGAGCTACTACAGCGAGGTCGTGGGTCGCGAGGACAAGTCCTACCGCTTCCAGGCCCTCTTCGGCATGGCTGACATTCTCGGCCAGGGCGCCGATGCCGACAAAGGCAAGGCAGTGGATTACCTCCAGCAGGTTTACACCGAGGCTGAGGACAAGGAGGAAAAAGAGCGCGCTCTTTACCGCATGATCGACGTCCTCTACGAGAAAGGCGACCATGCCCAGGTCATCGCCCGAGCCAAGGAATACCTCTCGAAAGAGACCGGCTTCCGCAAGTTCGGCCCCTACGTCCAGCTCTACCTCGGCCAGGCCTACGATCAGTCCGGGCAGAAGGAAGAAGCCGCCGTCATGTATTCCCAGATCTGGGGCACCAACATGGGCTTCATCCGCGTCTCCGCGCCGGCCATCATCGCCTGGGCCGACATCTTCTGGGATAAGAACGGCACGGATGAGAAAACGGGCAAAGGCCACCGCCAGCTCGCTTACGAAAGCCTTTACAACTACATCAAGTTGACCGGACGCAACACCGCCAAAATGGAGCCGCAGGATCTCGAGCTCTGGCAGTCCGTCGAGCAAAAGATGAAGCAGCTCGAAGCGCACGCCGACGTGACGCCTGTCACCGAAGAGGAAAACTGATCACCGGAAACCTGAAACAGAGAGAAACTCATGAAAAAGATATCGACGACCCTCCTGAGCATGATCGCGGGCCTCGGCTGTGTGGCCGGCCAATCCGTGGAAGAGCCGGTGCGCGCCTTGCTGACGATCAGCGGCGATCTGAATTCCGTCTGGATCACCGACGCCACCAGCAAAGTGGTGCGCTACACCGAGTCCGAAAAATCGACCAATTACAAAGACGTCCGCGTGGTCAACATCGACAACGCCTTC
>JBNNED010000204.1:0-8231 GCA_050285825.1 Verrucomicrobiales bacterium
GCTCTTCCGATCTCGGGTAACCCATGATCAGCCCCGCCGCCAGCGCCGTCAGCACGCAGGCGATGAGCACCGCCACAGTGCAGAGTCGCCTCACGGGCGTCCCGGCTTCCTTGAGTTCGTTGAGCTTAAGCGTGAGCCCTCCTTCGAAGAGAATGATGGCCACGAAATAGCCGACGAGACTGAGCAGGGCTCCTTCGTCTGCGAGGAAATCATCGATTTTATGGCCCGTGACATGGGCCAGGCCGTAACCGAAAATCAAGAGGAGGAGGATGGAGGGGAGTTTGAAACGCCACGCCAGCCACTGCGCGATCATGCCCAGAATGAGCAGGAGGGAAAGATAGGCCAGAAAAGTCATGACGGGATTGTGTTCAGGCGGGCTGGAATTGCCAAGCCCTCATTTCCAGCTCCAAAAAAACGACCCCGCCCGCAAATCAAGCGGACGAGGTCGCCGGGTCGGGGCGCGTCGCCCCACGACTAGACTACTGGATCACCTAAAATCAGAAGGCCTTCTGCCAACCAACGGTCACGGTAAAATCCCGCTCCATGCCGACGCCATTGGCATCGTGATAAACGGGCATAAGGCCCTCGACCGCGAGACGGTGACCGGCGAGCCAGCCGTTGCGGAAAAAGACGTTCATCCCGAGGCCGAGCTCGAGAAAATCGCCGCCGTAGTTTTCCTGGAAATGCGGGGGCGCGCTGTGATCGTGCGGGCCGTTGTAGTGGCCTTCGAGATCGCCCTGATGCTGGTAATTGGCCCGCAGTGAGACGCTCAGCGACTCGTGGATGGGTTTGGCGATCCACACCGTGGCGCTCACGCCATCGCCCAGCGCGTAGCCGCTGTCGTTCTCATCTTCCAAGGGCAGGTAGGCCATGACCTGCGCTCCCCAGGACCAATGTTCCGACTGTCCAAGGTAGGTCAGGCCGAAACGGGCGTCCCAGGTGCCGCTGCCGGACTGCATTCCGTATGGTTGGAAGGTCGTTCCCTCTTTGTGATCGACCTCCGCCGTGGGCAAGCCGATGGAGAAGTTGAAGTGCGCCTGCTGGCTGTCCGTTTCCCAGAAGCGGTAAAGCGCGCCCAGCGACAAGTCGCCTATCCCTTCCGAGGAATGGCTGTGCGTGCCACCCATCATCCCGTGCCCCCCGTGATCGCCATGACCATGGTGCGCGGCATGCGGGTTCATCTCCATCGTCATGTCCTTGCGGATGTAATTCAACATCGCCATCAGAGTGAGGCGGTCCGTCGGGGCGTACATCAGGCCGAGCATGTGCATGTCCATGTCCATCTCGGTCGCCGCCGCGCCAAAACCGCGATCAAACACCTCCTGGGTCCGCAGGGAGTTCGTCCCCGCGCGGTGGCCGTCCATGCTCATATACATGTAACGGTAGGAGAGCATCCACTCGCCCTTGGCATGCGTGTGATCCCCCATGACGCCGATCGGCGCATGCGAATCGGGTCGGTGGGTGTGGAAGTGCGCGTGGCTTTCCGGCTCCGTCAAAACCGGCACATCGACCACTTCTCCGGCCGGCAAAGCGACCACGCCCAGTCCCATCATTCCGAGCAGCGAGCCGCTCATTTTTTTCATCGTATTCATCTTGGTATTTTTGTTAGAATTAGTTTTTAAGACGTGTCCTAGGAAAAAGCCGGACACCGGGCTTGGTAAAGGTTCAAAAAGCCATCAGGGCGGTGAATCCCGCCCGAACTCAGCGAAAACTCGTCGCCGGGTTCGATGGCTACTCGTTGCGGGAGCGCTCTGCTCCCCAGCGCAAACACCCCATTCAACCACTCGGGTCACGAGCGGGAAAGGCGCGGCTCAAGCCGTCAAATCATCCGGCGGGGGCGTCTCGGGAACTCCCTTGCGCGACAGAAATCCGGTCCACAACCAGTCCGGAAAGACCTCCTCGCGCCACTCCGCCCAGAGTTGCCGCCCTTCCAGGCCTTCCCCGGATGAAACTCCGGCCAGAAGCG
The DNA here is from genome assembly GCA_050285825.1 of Verrucomicrobiales bacterium. GTDB lineage: Bacteria > Verrucomicrobiota > Verrucomicrobiia > Verrucomicrobiales > Akkermansiaceae > SW10. The sequence continues at coordinate 1,967 of JBNNED010000204.1, forward strand.
TCTTAAAAATCTCCACCCGCTCTTCCGGGCCGCGTTTCTCCCGCTCCTGGCGCTGGGATTCGGCCAACTCACCCGCCAAGAGACAGATTTCGCAGGGCTCAGCCTGGGTGAGCACTTCTCCCAGACGACTCACCCCGCCCGCTTCTTCCGTCATTTCCACCCAAGCGTACACTTGGACAAACATCGGTAAAAAGCCACTCACCAAGACCAGCAACACCCCGACCAAGGCCCCCTTGGCCAGGGCGGCGCTCAGTGACAGGACGTTTCGGGACTCGACAGGCATGGAAATTGGCTCAAAAAAGGAGCTAGCCGTCCACACGAACGGGGTCAACCCAAAATCCCCCTGCACGGCAGCCCGGCATGATCGACATCCACAATCACCTCCAGGACCCTCGTCTCGCGCCCTACCGCGAGGAAGTTATCCGCGAGATGAAAGCGGCTGGTCTCACCCGCTGCGTCGTCAACGGCACCTCGCCCGCCGACTGGCCGGAAGTGGCTGAACTCGCCCTGCGCCACCCCGACTTCATCACGCCCGCTTTCGGTCTCCACCCCTGGAAAACCTCTCCGCCGCCGAGCTCCTGGGAGCGGGAGTTACGGAGTTTTCTCGCCGACTTCCCCCACGCCCACCTCGGCGAGTGCGGACTCGACCGCTGGATGGAGTCACCCGACATCGACACGCAAAAAGCCCTCTTCCGTCGCCAGCTCGAACTCGCTCACGAACTCGCACGACCCGTCGCCATCCACTGTCTCAAAGCCTGGGGGCCGCTTCTCGACGTCCTGCGAGACGTCCCCCTGCCCGAGCGCTCCCTCCTCCATTCCTACGGCGGCTCGCTCGAGTTCGCTCGGCAACTCCGGCAATTCGGCGATCCCTGGTTTTCCTTTTCCGGCTACTTCCTTCACGAGCGCAAGAGCGAGCGAGTCGAGGTCTTCCGCCACCTTCCTCCCGAGCGCCTCCTCGCCGAAAGCGACGCCCCCGACATGGCTCCGCCCGAAAAATACCGCAACGTCCGGCTCCAGCTTGGCAACTCCTCTGAGGCCTCTCCCCTCAACCACCCCGCCAACTTCCCTCTCATCACCAGCTCCTTTCTCGAAAAACTCGGCACAGGACTCAGCGAAAGCAGCCTCCGCGCAAACGCCCGTTGCTTTTTGCAAACTGTATGATAGATTCTCCGTCCCCTCACGTTACATTCCGACTAGCAACATGACGAAACTCACCACTCTCAGTCTCCTCCTCCTCACCAGCCTCGGCTCTTTCGCCCAGCAGGGCAACCGCAAAGGGCACGACAACATGGACCCCGTCGTCCCGGAAAAACTCATCCCCGAGGCTCCCGTCCTCAGCGTGGAAGAGGCCTTGAAAACGTTCAAACTGGACGAGGGATTCGTCATCGAGCCCGTCGCCGCCGAACCCCTCACCGACACCCCGGTTGCTCTGGTTTTTGACGAAAAAAACCGCATGTGGGTTTGTGAACTGCGCGGTTACATGACGGACATCGACGGCAGTGAGGAAAACAAGCCCATGGGCCGCATCGTCATCCTCGAAGACAGCGACCAGGACGGAAAAGCCGATAAAAGCACCGTCTTCCTCGATAACCTCCTCCTTCCCCGCTCCATCGCCCTCGTCAAAGACGGCATCCTTTTCGGCGACCAGGAAAAACTCTATTTTGTCAAACGCGATGGCGACAAACCCGCAGGCGAGCCGGTCGTGGTCGACGCGGATTACGCCAAAGGCGGCAACGTCGAGCACAAATCCAACGGCCTTCTCCCCGCTCTCGACAACTGGCTCTACAATGCCAAATCCGCTTCCCGCTACAAGCGCGTGGGCGACAAATGGGTCGAAGAAGCCACCCACTTCCGGGGCCAATGGGGCATCGCCCAGGACAACTACGGCCGCCTCTACCACAACACCAACAGCAACTGGCTGCGCGGTGACCAGGTCATGCCAAACCTCCTCCAGGGCAACCCCGCCGCCAAACTGAAAGTCGGCATGGACGCCAATCTCGGAAGTAACCGCGTTTACCCGTCCCGCGTCACCCCGGGCCTCAACCGCGCTTACATCGCCAAATCGAATGGCTACGACAGCGACACCCTCGATCCGAAAACCTTCAAGCTCATCAACACGACCGCCGCTTGCGGGCCCGTCGTTTACCGTGGCACGAACTTCCCCGAGAAAATGCACGGCTGGGCCTTCGCCTGTGAATCCGGCGTGAACCTCGTCAAAGCCGTCGCCATCGAAGAAAAAGACGGTCGCCTCAAAGGCTCCCACCCCTACAAAGACAGCGAGTTCCTCACCTCCACCGACGAGCGCTTCCGCCCCGTCAACCTCTTCAACGCCCCCGACGGCACCCTCTACCTCGTCGACATGTACCACGGCATCATCCAGCACAAAACCTACATGACGACCTACCTGCGCGAGCAAACCCTCGCCCGCAAGCTCGAAGGTCCCGGCCTTGGCAAAGGACGCATCTACCGCATCCGCTACACCAAAAACAAGCTACACCCGACCCCTGACCTCTCCCAGGCCGACACCCTCACGCTCGCCAAAACCCTCGGCAGCGCAAACGGCTGGCACCGCGACACCGCCCAACGCCTCCTTGTCGAACAGCACGACCCGACCGCCAGCGAGCTCGTCCGCAAATGGCTCAGCAGCGACAACACCCTCGCCAAACTCCACGCCCTCTGGACGCTTGAAGGCCTCGGCACCCTCAACGCCGCCGACCTGCAACCGCTCCTGAAAGCAGACGACGAACACCTCGTCGCTTCCGCCACCTACGCCGCCCTTTCCCTCCTCCCCGGCGAACGCGCGAAGCTGGAAATCGCCCTTTCCACGCTGCCCGACACCCAGGCCGTCCTGCCTTACAAAGCGCGGGCCCTGGCCTCCCTGAAATCCCCGACCGCCGATCAGGCTCTCGCCGACCTCCTCGACAAACACGGGAAAACCAAGTTCGTCAAAGAAGCCGCCATCTCCGGTCTCGCCAAAACCGCCGGCCAGTTCGCCAAAAACCACCCGCCCAAAGACAAGCAGTTCAAAGAGTGGATCGATAACACCCTCAAAGGCGTGCAAAAAGAAGTCAAACCCGAGACTTACCTCTCCGGCGAGCACCTCGCCTCTCACCTGCGCGGCAAAGAACTCTTCCAGGGCGAAGCAGGCTGCATCGGCTGCCACGGCGCTGACGGCACCGGCCTCCCCAACCTCGGCCCGACCCTCGACAACTCGGATTGGGTCACCGGTTCCGAGGATCGCCTCGTGAAAATTCTCCTCCACGGACTCTCCGGCCCGATCAAGATCAACGGCAAGACCTTCACGCCCCTCGCCTTCATGCCGGGCCTGGCGCAAAACCCCAGCATCAGCGATCAAGACATGGCCGACATCCTGACCTACACCCGCAGCGCCTGGAGCAACCGCGCGAGCGCCATTTCCAAGGACAGCGTCAGCAAAATCCGCAAAGACACCGCCGACCGCGCCGGCCAAGTCTACACCCAGGCTGACTTTAAGTAACGCGCAGCATGTGCAGTGGGCTTCCAGCCCGCTGACCTTAAAAAACTGCCGGCTGGAAGCACCCGTCGGGCATTTCACCTGCAGCACATTGCAGCCCGCTGACCTCAAAAACTGCCGGCTGGAAGCACCCGCCGGGCATTTCACCTGCAGCACATTCCCCCCCACATTTAATAATCTTGTCAAGTCCCCTCTCTTCCCCTACCCCGCTCCCATGCCTTTTGCAGATCTCGGTTTAGCCGAACCCGTCCTCCGTGCCGTCTCCGAGTCCGGATACACCGAACCCACGCCCATCCAAGCCCAGGCCATCCCCCTGATTCTGGAAGGCCGTGACGTCATTGGCGCATCCCAGACCGGCACCGGAAAGACCGCCGCTTTTGCTCTGCCCTGCATTTCCAAACTCGAGCCCCTCGGCAAGCCCCAAATCCTCGTCCTCGAACCCACCCGCGAGCTCGCCCACCAAGTCGCCGAGCAATTCGAAAAATACGCGCAGCACACCGAACTCAAAACGGCTCTCCTCCACGGCGGAGTCGGCTACGGCAAGCAGGACGAACAAATGAAAGCGGGAGCCGACATCGTCGTCGCCACTCCCGGCCGCCTCGTCGACCACTTCTACCGTGCCACCATGCGCTTTGGCGCGCTCAAAGTCCTCATCCTGGACGAAGTCGACCGCATGCTTGACATGGGCTTCCTCCCCCAAGTCCGCCGCATCATCAACGTCTGCCCGTGGAATAACGAAGAGCAATCCCGCCAAACCCTCTTCTTTTCCGCCACCATGCCCCCCATCATCAAAGGCTTCGCCGACTGGTGCCTCAGCAACCCCGCCAGCGTCGAAATCGCCCGCCGTGCCGTCGCCTCCACCGTTTCCCACGCCTTCTACCCCGTCTCCATGACCCAGCGGGACGACCTCCTCCTCGCTCTTCTGAAGAAAACCGACTACCACTCGGTCATGATCTTCACCCGCACCCGGAAAGAGGCCGACCAGGTCTCCGCGAAGCTCATCGAGGTCATTGGTGATAAAGTCACCGTCATGCACTCCGACATCCGGCAAAACGACCGCATGAAGGCTCTCCAGGGCTTCAAAGAAGGCACCTACGAAATCCTCGTCGCTACCGACGTCGCCGCCCGTGGCATCGACATCTCCGGTGTCTCCCACGTCATCAACTACCGCGTCCCCGAAAACGCCGAAGACTACGTCCACCGCATCGGCCGCACCGGACGCGCCGAGAAAGAAGGCGACGCCTTCACCATCCTCACCGCCGACGAACTGGAATTCGCCGAAAGCGTGGAAAACTTCATCGAGAAAAAAATCGAACGCCGGAAACTCGCGGACTTCGACTACACCTACACCGCCCTTCTCGACGAGCAGCCCGCCAAACCCATCCGCCGGAAAAAACGCCCCGCCGGAGGAGGCGCCCGCCGCCGCCGACGCTGAGTTTCCTTGACTCTTGGCTGACTGTCTGAGCTGCTGAAAATCTGACCGTCTTCTGAAAATGCGCGTCCTCGGCATTGATCCCGCCATCCGGAACACCGGATTTGCTCTCTTGGAGGGCGATCATCAGAAGAGCCACGCCCACGACTACGGCACGATCACCATTCCCGCCAAAATCCGCCAGTCCGCCGCCCTCGAAGCCGTCTCGACAGGCATCGAAAACTTGATCAAAAAGTGGCAACCGGACGAAGTCGCCGTCGAAGCCATCATCTACGTCCAATCGCATAAAACAGCCATCAGCATGGGAGCGGCCCGCGCCGCCACCCTCATTGCCGCCGCCCGACACGGCCTCCCCTGCTACGAGTATGCGCCGCGCAAAATCAAAAAAGCGATCGTGGGCAAAGGCACCGCGGAAAAGGCGCAAGTCGCCTTCATGATCCGTGCGCTGCTCGGCCTCAGCGAAACTCCCCCATCGGACGCCGCCGACGCCCTCGCCATCGCCCTCGCCCACCTCCAGGCTTCCGATCCCCTCAAAGCCTCCCTCCTCGACCGCCGGGAGGTTTGAATTTTTCATTCTTCATTTTTCATTATAATATTCTTCATTCCCAAGTGCTTCCCTGGTTCCAAAATCAATTTCCGCTCTACCTCGCCCCGATGGCGGGCGTGACCGATGTCACCTTCCGCACCCTCTGCAAAGAAATGGGAGCCGACGTCATGGTCACGGAGTTCGTCAGCGCCGAAGGCATCATCCGTGCCGACGAACGCACGCGCAAATACACCACCTTCACGGAAGAACAACGCCCCGTCGGCGTCCAGCTTTTCGGAGCCGACGGCGCCCGCATGGGTGAGGCCGCCAAGAAGATCATCGACTGGAAAAAACCCGATTTTATCGACCTCAATTTCGGCTGTCCCGTCAATAAAGTGGTCTCCAAAAACGGCGGCTCTTCCCTTCTCAAAGACTGCCCGCTCCTCGCCGATACCGCCACCAAGATCGTGCAAGCCGTTGGCGACCAAGTCCCCGTCACCGGGAAAATCCGCATCGGCTGGGACAGCGAGTCGATCAACGGCCCGGAAGTCTGCCACATCCTCGAAGACTGCGGCATCCAGGCCATCGGTGTTCACGGTCGCACCCGCGCCCAGTCCTACCGTGGAGAAGCCGACTGGAACGTCATCGACCAATGCGCCCGCGCCGTCTCCGTCCCCGTCATCGGCAATGGCGACCTCGCCAGCCCGCAGGACATCAAAAAGCGCAAAGAAGAAACCGCCGTCTCCGGCCTCATGATCGGGCGCGCCGCGATGCAAGCCCCCTGGCTCTTCAAGCAGGCCAAACACTACCTCCA